>JBCBZX010000131.1:0-8036 GCA_039815105.1 Pseudomonadota bacterium | reverse complement strand
TCGCGCTGGGCGTGGTGATGGCAGAAGCGCAGGAAGCCGCTATTCCAGTGCGTGACCATATCCTCCATCTCCTCGTCCACGGCTTGCTGCACCTCATCGGCCACGACCATGAAACGGACGAAGAGGCGGTTCTGATGGAGAATGAAGAGCGCAGGTTGCTGGCCTCAATTGGGGTTGCCGATCCTTATTGGGGCAGTGTGACAGATGGTGTGACAGACAGTGTGCCCGATGATGGCTGTTGATTGAACGTAACCTGAGTTAAACCTATCCCCATACTCTTTCCCACCGCCAATTGCGCACTGAGATGACACCGGACATCCCCCCTTCGACCGCGGCCGACACGCCATCAAACACAGAGCCTGAACCCTCTCAATCGCGGGCACTGGTTCCCATGGAAACCCAGCCCGTTCGGCCAAATTGGGTTGGCCGCCTTCTGAGCTTGTTTGGTGTGGGTTCTAGCGCCACCAGCGCTCGCCAAGATATTGAAGATGTGCTGGCCACCCGTGAGGGGGATGATGAAGCTCTTTCGGTGAAGGAGAAGGCGCTTCTCACCAATATTTTGCGCCTTCGCGACACGCGCATTGATGATGTGATGGTGGAGCGGGGCGAGATACACGGCGCCGAACTCAGTCAGACGCTTGGTGACGTGTTGCGCCAGCTCATTGAGAGTGGCCACAGCCGCATGCCAGTTTACTGCGAAACCCTCGATGATCCGCGCGGCATGGTCCATATACGTGACCTTTTGGGCTACATCGTTGAACAGGCGGGCGACGCGCCTGCAAAACCCAAGCGGGCCAAAAAAGCCACCTCCAAGCCCAATGCGCCCGAGGTGACCAGGACCCCAATGCCGGCAATTAGCGATCTGAGCCGGGCTGATATGTCCGTCACTTTGGACAAGTCCGGCCTGACGCGGCCGATTATTTTTGCGCCGCCTTCCATGCTGGCGATGGATTTGATGGCCCATATGCAGGGTGCCAGAACCCAGATGGCCCTCGTCATCGACGAATATGGCGGCACCGACGGTTTGGTGAGCCTTGAAGATCTAGTCGAAACCGTCTTTGGCGAGATCGAGGATGAGCACGATGATGAGGTGGAAAAGCTGATTGTTGAAGCATCCACCGGTGTTTGGCGCGCCGATTCCCGCGCTGAGCTGGAAGATGTCAAGCAAATGATCGGCCCCAGTTTCGATGTCTCGGACCATGAGGATGAGGTCGATACATTGGGGGGTCTGTTGTTCTCAATTCTCGGGCGCATTCCCGTACGCGGTGAGCTCATTCACGCGGTCGAGGGTTTTGAGATCGAGGTGACGGATGCCGACCCAAGGCGCATCAAAAAAGTGACGATTTCTCGGCGCAAAGCAGGTGGTCGCCGCAAGCTGGCGGCCAACTGATGATGGCAGGCCTTCTTGCAAAGCTTCGCGGTTTGGCAGGAGATGTGCTGCTACAATGGGGCTGGCGCGCCAATTGCCTGGCGTTTGGGGCGGGTGCCTTTTTTGCGTTTTCGTTGGCACCGTTCGACTTATTTTTTCTCGGTTTTATAGCATTCCCGGTGCTGGTTTTGCTCCTTGATGGCGCCATGACCGACGAACCAGCCCGTGGCTCCGCCGGTCGCTTTCGTCGCGGCTTTACCCGTGGCTGGTGGTTTGGCACCGGCTATTTTCTTTTGTCGCTTTGGTGGGTCGCAACTTCATTTCTGGTGGATGGTGGCTTGCTGCTCTTGCTCTTGCCAATTGCAATGGTGGTCTTGCCCATGGGGCTGGCAATTTTCACAGGCCTCGGCACCGGCCTTGCATCTATCTTCTGGCACGAGCGGCCCCAACGCCTATTGCTGTTGGCGGGCTCTTTGGGCGCGACGGAATGGTTACGTGGCAACATTCTGACCGGCTTTCCGTGGAACCTTTATGGCATGCCGGCCATGATGCACCCCGTGGGCATGCAGTCTGCTGCAGCCATTGGAATGTACAGCGTCACGGTGATCGCAATTTTGCTGTTTGCGGCTCCGGTTTTGGCCATTGAACCGCGGCGTCAATCGATGGGTTCCGGTTGGGGCGGCGCCAACCAGCCACGGCGGCATGTCTGGGTGGGGGCCTTGGCGCTCATTCTTGCCGTCTGCCACGTGGGGTTTGGCGTGTGGCGGCTCACCACGACGCAGATCACCTATCAGCCGGATATTGCTTTGCGCGTCGTGCAGCCAAACCTCAATCAGGCGGACAAATGGAAGCCAGAGCTCGCCGATGAGAATTTTGCCCAATATCTGTCGCTGAGCGATCGTGCCACCAGTCCGCAAACCATCGGTGCGCTGTCCTTCACCCATATCATCTGGCCGGAGACGGCGTTTCCATTTGTGCTCACCGAGCGGCCGGATGCCCTTGTCGCGCTCGAGCGCCTATTGCCGCCGGACACTATTCTCCTTGCCGGTGCCGTTCGCCGCGAGTTGCCTGCGCAGGAGGGCGCGCCGCCCCGTGTCTACAATTCTGTCTATGCGATCAATGGGGCGGGGGAGATTATCGCCGCCCAGGACAAGGTTCGGCTGGTGCCCTTCGGTGAGTTTTTGCCGTTTGGGAGTTTCTTCGACAGCCTCGGTATTCTCCCCTTGGCAGCTGGAGAGTTTGGCTTTTCGCCAGGGGCTGTGCGTCAGGTCATGACATTGCCCGGCACCCCCACTTTGCTGCCACTCATCTGTTACGAGGTCATCTTCCCGCAAGGCGGACCAGGATCCCTTTCGGGCACGAAAGCTGACGCCCCGCAATGGATTTTGAACGTCACCAATGATGCATGGTTTGGCGCAACGCCCGGCCCACACCAACATTTGCGGCACGCCCAGATACGCGCCGCCAGCGACGGCCTGCCCGTTATCAGAGCGGCCAATACCGGCATATCTGCGATCATAGATCCGCTTGGCCGAATAACGGATCGCCTGCCCCTTGGAGAGGCCGGTACGCTGGACAGCGCATTGCCGATGCCTGTGCCGCTTCCATTGACCTTGCAGCGAGAAACCGACAATACAGACGCCAACAACTTAAAACCGTGGGTTGCATCCAAGGGTTTCATACTGGTTCTTCTGATAGTGGCGTTCTGTGTTCTCGGCGGAATTGGCAGATCACCACGTAACTGATCTTTAGATCAGCCACATATCATCAGTGCTGCACAGGGGCGGCCTATCGTATGATTCTCTTTTTCAAAGATGCAGGTCTGCACCAACACGCCGGAAAGCCATGAGCGCTCAAAAGACGCCAAACCCGATAGATGTCCACGTTGGAAGCCGCGTTCGCCTGCGCCGAACCATGATGGGTTTCAGCCAGGAAAAGCTTGGAGAGGCGCTCGGCGTGACCTTTCAGCAGGTCCAGAAATACGAAAAGGGCACAAATCGTATCAGTGCCAGCCGCATGCAGGAAATGTCTCAGGTGCTGGACGCGCCGATATCGTATTTTTTCGATGAAGCCCCGGGCGGCACATCGGCCATTGAGGGTGGTCTACAGGAAGCTGACGTACAGTTCACAACAGATTTCCTTTCAACAACCGAAGGTCTTCAGCTAAACCGCGCCTTTGCCCGGGTTGAAGATCCAAAGGTGCGGCGCAAGATCGTGGATCTCGTGAAGGCACTTGCAGACCAACAAGACGAATAGACCTGTCTTGCGGGCCGCCCGCCAAATCTCGTGAGCAACCAAGTGAACGCATCCCCTGACCAGCCAAGGCGCAGCCGTGCCAGCGAAGCCTTTTTCGGTCGCAGAAAAGGCAAAACCCTGCGCGCTACCCAACAGGCGGTGATGGATGAGCATGTTCCGCGCCTCCGTGTGGACCCGATGCTGCCGTTTCCAGGTGTGGACGCCCTGTTTCCGGGCCGTGTGGACAAGCCCTTATATGTTGAGATCGGCTTTGGCGGCGGCGAGCATCTGGACGCGGAGCGACTTCGGCAGCCGGATGTCAATTTTCTCGGCATTGAGCCGTTTGTGAACGGGTTTGCGAAGTTTCTTGGGGCCTATGACAAGGCTCCCACGGACAATGTTCGGCTTTATGATGACGACGCGACCCGTGTGCTGGACTGGCTGCCGGACGCAAGTGTCGACAGGATTGATCTACTGTACCCGGATCCGTGGCCCAAGATGAAGCATTTCAAGAGACGTTTTGTGAACAGGGCCAATCTAGCGCTGTTCACACGCGTGTTGAAACCCGGTGGCGTGTTGCGGTTCGCATCCGACATTGACAGTTATCAAAACTGGACGCTGGCAATGGTGGCCAAAGCATCAGACCTACATTGGACGGCCAAAGCGTCCTCCGACTGGCATGAGCCGTGGGATCACTGGGTGCGCACGCGCTACGAGGCCAAGGCCATACGCGAAGGGCGTCGGGCGGGTTATTTCATATTTGAGCGCTCAGGGTGAGGGTTGAACAGGTGGCCCTTGCCAAACGACAGGCGATTGACTACATCCAAATCACAATCTCAGACTTTCCGAGAGTGGGGCTCACAAGGCTCCGCTCTTTTTATTTGGGCCACTACTTGGGTCAGACCAGATGGTCCACACAGGAACCGGACTTGAACGACAACGAACCAATTGCTGACAGTCAGGCCGATGGGCTGGTGGACACCGATGCCTTGATGTCGGAGGCGCGCCTTATCACCGAAGAGGGTGTGGAAGCGCGTGTGGCGAACATTGTCGAACCTGTGCTGAATGATCTGGGTTATCGGCTGGTCCGGGTTAAGATGCTCAACCAGCATGGCGCGACATTGCAAATCATGATCGAGCGCCCTGACGGAACGGTGGACGTCAATGATTGTGAGAAGGCGAGTTTGGAAGTCTCGCCGGCTCTGGACGTCGATGATCCTATTTCGGGCGCTTACAGTCTTGAAATGTCGTCGCCGGGCATTGATCGTCCCTTGGTCCGCCGAAGCGATTTCGCCCGCTGGCAGGGCCATGTTGCCAAGGTGGAGGCGTCGCGCATCATTGATGGCCGCAAGCGTTTCAGGGGCAAACTCACCGGTCTTGATGGCGATCAATTTGTGCTCAAGCACGATGATGGCGGTGAGGTGACGCTGAATATGTCCGAGTTGACCGGCGCCAAACTTATGTTGACCGATGAATTGATCCGCGATGCTCTGCGGCGCGACAAGGCACTGCGCGAGGCCAATGATGCGGCGAACGAAACAAATGATGGCACCTTTGACGATATTGTCGAAGTGCGATCACAAGACGAAACCGAAACTGAAGACTGATCAAATGACCCTCTTTGAAAAGAGCGGGTCGTCCAATTGGGAATTTAAATTATGGCCGTAAGTGCAAACAGGCTCGAACTTCTCCAGATCGCGGATGCGGTGGCCCGTGAAAAGCTCATCGACCGGCAAATCGTGATTGATGCCATGGCCGACGCCATCGAGAAGGCCGCCAAACAACGCTATGGTCTGGAAACCCTGATCCGCGCTGACATTGACGGCAAGACCGGTGACATCAAGCTTCAACGCCTGCTCGAGGTGGTCGAAACAGTTGAAGATATGGACACGCAGGTAGACCAGAAGACGGCCATCGACCGCAACCCAGCCGCGCAAATTGGTGACTATATTGCCGAGCCTCTGCCACCGATGGATTTCGGCCGCATCGCCGCCCAGTCTGCCAAACAGGTCATCGTCCAGAAAGTGCGCGAAGCCGAGCGTGACCAGCAGTTCGATGAATATAAGGACCGCGTGGGCGAAGTGATCAATGGCCTCGTCAAGCGCGTGGAATATGGCAATGTGATCGTGGATCTTGGCCGTGGCGAAGGCATCATCCGCCGCGACGAGACCATTATGCGCGAGCCGTTCCGCCCGGGTGACCGCGTCCGCGCTTACATTCACGATGTGCGCCGTGAGACCCGTGGCCCACAAATTTTCCTCAGCCGCACCCATCCGCAATTCATGGCAAAATTGTTCGCCCAGGAAGTGCCGGAAATCTATGACGGCATTATCGAAATCCGTGCGGTCGCCCGCGATCCCGGCTCCCGCGCCAAGATTGCGGTGATCTCAAATGACAGCTCCATTGACCCTGTCGGGGCCTGCGTAGGTATGCGCGGCAGCCGCGTGCAGGCCGTCGTCGGCGAGTTGCAGGGCGAGAAGATCGACATCATCCCATGGTCCGACGATGCGGCGGGCTTCCTCGTGAACGCTCTTCAGCCTGCGGAAGTTGCCAAAGTGGTGCTGGATGAAGACACCCGCCGCATCGAAGTGGTTGTGCCCGACGAGCAATTGTCGCTGGCCATCGGTCGCCGCGGCCAGAACGTTCGTCTGGCAAGCCAGCTCACGGGCTGGGACATCGACATTCTGACCGAAGAGGAAGAATCCGAGCGTCGCCAGAAAGAGTTCAACGCCTCCACGGAAGCTTTCATGGAAGCGCTGAACGTGGATGAGATGGTTGGTCAACTCCTTGCGTCGGAAGGCTTCTCCACTGTGGAAGAGGTTGCTTATGTGGAGAGCGTGGAAGTCGCCACCATTGAGGGCTTTGACGAAGAGACCGCAGAGGAAATTCAGGCCCGCGCCAAAGAATTTCTCGAGAAGCAGGAAGCCGCCTTGGCTGAAGAGCGCCGCGCCCTTGGCGTCGAAGATGCGCTGCTGCAAGTTGATGGCCTCAACAACGCTATTCTCGTTGATCTGGGCAAGGATGGCACCAAAACCCTCGAGGATTTTGCAGGCTATGTGGCCGATGATCTGGTCGGTTGGACCGAGCGCAAGGACGGTGAAGTTCAGCGGTTTGAGGGTGTGCTTCAAGCGCACAACATCAGCCGGGCCGACGCCGAAACCATGATCATGCAGGCACGCTTGGCCGTTGGCTGGGTGACGCAGGAAGAATTGGACGCCATGAATGCCGAGCCTGAGGAGGAAGAGGTGGAAACCTCTGAGGCCGAACGGGTCTTCTCCGGCAATGTTTTGGTTCAGGAACGGTGAGGCAAACACTCAACATATGGTTCTACCCGCCCACACAGACCCATCTGGCGATCAGCCAGATGATGTGACCGATGCTGGCAATCTGTCGAACGACGCTGATCGTTCCGAGCAGGTTGCGGCAGCTGCAGATCTGCGACCAGATTCACGGGGTCTAGAACCAAAAACAGCGAGCAACGCCGCTGTGCCGACAAAAAAGAAAGATCCGCTGGGCGACGATTTGCGGGACAAAGGCCCTGTCGACGCCCGTGGGGGCGGCAAACGCCGCAAGGATGGCAGTCGCTCGAGGCGGTCTCCGGAACGCACGTGCCTGGTGACGCGGGACAAGCGCCCGCCCTCTGAAATGATACGTTTTGTGCTTTCGCCCGATGGCGTGGTGACGCCCGATGTCAATGGAAAGCTGCCCGGCCGGGGTGTGTGGTTGACTGCCACTGAAGGCACTGTGCGCGAGGCCGTGCGTCGCAAAGTATTCGCCCGTGGTTTCCGCGCGGAGTGCACCACGCCGGACGACTTGCCCGCTCAGGTCGGCACTATCCTGCAAGATTTCACCTTGGGTGCCCTCGGCATGGGCCGGGCGGCTGGTGCAGTGATCACCGGCTTCTCAAAGGTTGATCAGATGATCCGCACCGGCGAAGCCTGGGTCGTTTTGACCGCTCGCGACGTTGCCGCCGATGGCAAGCGCAAGATCGCCCAGGCCAGCCGGGCTGTGGCCGCGCTGGGGGGCGACCCGCCCCACATCTATGAAGCCTTTGATGCGGACTTGCTCACAAGTGCATTGGCCCGCCGCGACGAAGGTGGTCAAGTTATGCATGTGGCACTCAAACGAGCCCAAAATGGGCGCAGTGCAGTGCGAAAGATGGAGCGTTTGGCACGTTATCGCGGCATCGTTCCCATTGACGTAACACCCGGAAAAGGGGCAAACACAGCTCGAACGGAGTCTGGCCCATGAAAACATCATGATATCCGGCCGTAACAGGCAGCGCACCGGAAGCGCTCCCCGATAAGCATTTGGCGTGAAGCCATGCGCTTCCGCCCCGCTCTGACCCAAACGAGCCAACACATTGGGCCATAGTTTGATATGGGCCCGATGGGAGCTCAGCAGCCTACCCAGGTCGCTGAAATGAAATTGG
>JBCBZX010000349.1:0-3113 GCA_039815105.1 Pseudomonadota bacterium | reverse complement strand
TCGCCGCCGGCGCCCACGCAGTCCGGTGGCTTCTGCTGCTGGTGGTCGAGCGCCAGCGACTGGTGCGCCGACTGCAACACGGCCGCAACGGAACGGATCGAACAGATCACGGCTCTCGACGTCGAGCTTGGGCAGAGTCAGACTTCGGACAACGAAATGCCTGACAGCGGGAAGGACCGAATACGCTTTCCTGTCGCAGCATAAATCGCATTCAAGACAGCCGGTGCGGCCACGGCGATAGTAGGTTCGCCAACACCGCCCCACTCCACATCACCACCTGACTCAATAATGACCGTCTCGACCTCCGGCATGTCGGAAATCGTCATCGAAGGGTATGAGTCAAAGTTGTCCTGCTCAATCCGGCCGTCCGCGACAGTGATCTCCTGATACAAGAGCGCCGACAGGCCGTAGGCGAACGAGCCCTCCACCTGAGCCTCGATCTGTTGGGGATTGACCGCTCTGACCGGATCTGTTGCTGCAGTGATCTTGTGGACTGTCAGTTCGCCATCGGTTACCGAGACTTCTGCGAGGGCTGCGATCGCACTCCCAAACGCGAAGGACACCGCGAGGCCCTGATGCCGCCCCGGCGCTGACGGGCTGCCCCACTTGCCGCGCTCTGCGACTGCGTTCAGCACCGCCAGGTGGCGCGGGCGCTCGGACATCAGCTTCCGACGAAACTCCAGAGGATCCTTCCCTGCCGCTTCGGCGAGTTCATCCATGAAGCTTTCCATATAGATGGTGTTCTGATTGATGTTGACGCCACGCCAAACAGCAGGTCGCACGAACGGATTGCGCATCGCGTGATCAACATGGACAGCCGGGAAGCCGTAGCTGATCTGAAAATCGCCCTCTGGGGCGACAGCCTGGAACACAAGCGGATCGCTGCCGTCATCTTGAATCAGGAACTTGAGCGAAAAGACGGAAATGGACTGTCCCGAGATACGCATCTTGAGCCCGGTGATGTCACCGTTCTCGTCAAGCCCTGCCGTCATCCGAGCCTTGGTCACCGGGTGATACATTGATTGTGTCAAGTCCTCTTCTCTAGTGTAGATAAGCTTGACCGGTGTACCAGGCAGCTCTTTGGCGATGAGGACGGCCTGACGCAGCCAATCATTGCTCTGCCGCCGCCCAAACCCGCCGCCAAGATGAACTTTGGTAATATCCACCTGCTCTGGCTTGAGACCCGCAGCTTCCACGGCTGCTGCGTGTGCACCTTGTCCGTTCTGCGTCGGCGCCCAAACGTTGCAGTTTTCCGGAGTCCAGATTGCCGTGGCGTTCATTGGCTCCATCGTCGCGTGAGCTTGATAAGGGTAGTCATATGTGGAGGTCACGACCTGTGCCGCCTCGGCAATGGCTGCATCCGCATCGCCGACAGAGTTGCCGACAAAGGCCTCGGTCGCATCCAGACCCTCGTTCAAAACGTTGTCGATGTCCGACGAACTTGTGTTCGCGTTCTCTCCCAAATCCCATTCGATCTCGACGGCTTCAAGTGCCCGGTTGGCGCGCCACCACGTATCTGCGATCACTGCAACAGCGTTTCCATCGATTGCGACGATCTTCCTTACGCCCGGCATCTGGTTGGCCGCGTCAGCGTTGAAAGACACCAGCGTTCCGCCCCACACGGGGCAGGCTTTGATCGAAGCACTGAGCATTCCGTCTAACTTGATGTCGACGCCGTAAATTTGGCTGCCGTTCAGCTTAGCTTCGGTATCAAGCCTTTTGATCGGCTTGCCCGCGATCTTCCAATCCTTCGGATCTCGCAATGGAACTTCGGTCGGCGGTGTGCGTTGGCCCGCGTCAGTGGCCACCTCGCCATAGGACAGCGTTCTGCCGGTGTTGGCATGCGTGATGACGCCCTTCTCGACCGAACACTCGCCGGCTGGGACGCCCCAACGATCAGCAGCAGCACCGATCAACATGATCCGGGCCGCAGCGCCACCCTCGCGCACCATTTTCTGGCTTTTGCGGATTCCGAAGCTTGCTGCTGTCAGGAAGCTGCCCCAAACTTCGTTCCGCGCAAGGCTTTCACCGGGTGTGGGGTACTCGGTGCTGACGTTATCCCAATCGCACTCCAACTCTTCGACAACCAACTGGGCAAGACCAGTCAGTGTGCCCTGACCCATCTCAGATTTGACAACCCGAATGCGAACTGAATCGTCTGGGTCTATAACAACCCATGCATTGACTTCCGGCGTGGCTGATTTCTGCGCCCAGTTAGAGTCGGCTTCGGCGGAGGAGAAGCTGAAACCCAAGGAAAGCCCGGCGCCTGTAGCGCCAGTTCCGACCAGGAACTTTCTGCGCGAGATGGCTTGCGGTTCGGCGAGGTCAATCATCTCTTCCTCCTTCAAGCCTTCTTTAGTTCTGCCGCAAGATGAATACCCTTGCGGACGCGTGCAAATGTGCCGCAACGGCATATGTTCGTGATTGCGTCATCAATGTCCTCATCGCTCGGTTCGGGGTTCTCCTCGAGCAGCGCCGCCGTCGCCATGATCATTCCAGACTGGCAGTATCCACACTGAGGTACGTCGAGTTCCAACCATGCACGCTGCACCGGATGGTCCGCGCCTTCCGACAACCCTTCGATCGTTGTGATTTTTTCGTCTGCATTGAGGGCGCCAACCGGCATCACGCAAGAACGCACGGCTTCTCCATCTATATGGACCGTACACGCGCCGCATTGCGCAATCCCGCACCCGAACTTGGTGCCCGTCAACTCTAGTTGTTCCCGAAGAACCCAAAGCAAGGGTGTGTCTTCTTCGGCATCAACGTCGAAGATCCGGTTATTTACGTTGAGTTTCACAGACCTTCCTCCTGAAAGGTGGCTTGTCAGTCGTTTCACGTCGTTGAGTCAGAAGCCTCTAACTCTAACGATCTGAGATCCCCCCGTTCGGGGCCACAACGAGGAATCATCCAAAGCGGTCGGACTGGTCCAAGCTCCATGATCCCGATCCCATCGTGGGGAAACCTCGCAACAGACTTGACGAGGGTTCCTTGGTCTCTTGTACGGGCCTCAACCTGCTACGATCTGGCCTTCTGGGCCGAGATATTGACAATCTGACAGAGCCCTCTCAATTGTGTGCTATGACATATTACATGCGAAAAAGGTCACAGTT
>JBCBZX010000449.1:0-1833 GCA_039815105.1 Pseudomonadota bacterium | reverse complement strand
GCAACGCAACCAGCGAGAGCGCGTTTATACCGCTCCGGTTCGGCGCATCGTGCCAGAGGACATCGCGCCAAAGCTCGTGGCCTACGGTGAGTTGCGCAGCCTGAGACGTCTCCATTACAACTTAGTGCGAAAAGGAGAGCTGATTTGGCCAATCCGACAAGTATATATGTGTGTGGTGAATGGCGGACCGGTGCCTCCACCATTGATAATTTAAATCCATCCGACCTGTCAGATGTGATCGGAGCTTATGCCCAGGCCGCTGCCAACGATCTCGATGACGCCCTCGCTGGAGCGACGCAGGCTCAGCGCACCTGGTGGGCGGCTGGCATTCAAAAACGCCATGACGTGTTGATGGCCATCGGCAATGAACTGATGCACCGCGCCGAGGAGATAGGCACCTTGCTGTCGCGCGAAGAAGGAAAGCCCCTCGCCGAAGGCAAGGGCGAGGTCTACCGAGCCGGCCAGTTCTTCACCTATTTTGCCGCTGAGGCTCTTAGGCTGCACGGCGATAGCGCCGAGAGCACGCGCCCCAATATTGAGGTGGACGTTCGGCGCGAACCGGCGGGCGTGGTGGCCATCGTCAGCCCATGGAATTTCCCTGTGGCCACGCCTTCATGGAAGATTGCTCCTGCCCTCGCCTTCGGCAATGCGGTGATCTGGAAGCCCGCCAATCTGACGCCCGCTTCCGCCGTCGCGCTGACAGACATCATTGCGCGGCAGGACATTCCGTCCGGCTTGTTCAACCTGGTGGCAGGCCCCGGCGGTGAAATTGGCCAACGCCTGATCGAAAGCCCCATGATCAACGCGATCAGTTTCACCGGTTCCGTGCCCGTGGGTCGCCAGATTGCCGCCACCGCCATTTCCAACATGCCTAAACTGCAAATGGAGATGGGATCCAAAAACCCGTTTGTGGTGATGGACGATGCGGACATGGATCTGGCCGTGGCCAATGTGGCGGGCGCTGCGTTTGGAGGCACTGGCCAAAAGTGCACCGCCGCCTCCCGCGTAATCGTGCATAGAGATGTGCATGATGAATTTGCCGAGCGGCTCACCGCCGCCGCCAAAGCCCTGAAAGTGGGTCACGCACTGGAGCCAGACACACAGATCGGACCCGTGGCAAGCGAAAGCCAGCTCAATCAGAACCTGGAATACATTGAGATCGGCAAATCGGAAGGCGCGGAACTGCTGTGCGGCGGCGAGCGCCTTGAACGCCCAACCGAAGGCTTCTTCCAAGCGCCCGCAGTTTTTGCAGGCACGCGCAATGACATGCGCATCAACCGCGAAGAGATGTTTGCGCCCATCACCTGCGTGATCAAAGCAGCTGATTATGACGAAGCACTGTCCATCGCCAATGACAGCGAGTTCGGCCTCACAGCCGGCATCATGACCAACAGCCTGGCGCGGGCCAACCATTTCCGCGCCAATATGCGCGCCGGATGCGTGATGGTGAACTTGCCTACCGCAGGCACCGACTATCATGTGCCCTTTGGCGGACGCGGCGCATCGTCATACGGACCGCGTGAACAAGGCCGCTATGCTGCCGAGTTCTACACCATTGTGAAAACCAGCTACACAGCCCTTGGCACCCCTGAATAGAGGCGACACCCTCAATGAACATGCTGATCGACGGCCTGCAATACGCCAATTGGTCGGAAAAAATCTTCCGTGAGATGCGCGATGGCAGCGTCGATGCGGTGCATGTCACAATCACATACCATGAGACGTTCCGCGAGACCGTTCTGGATCAGCGCTGCTGTAGCCCACCTCAAAACCGGGCGCTTGACGATGATAAATGTGGGGAGCTATCGCGATGTAGCCTTCGCAAGCCAGACG
>JBCBZX010000382.1:0-2732 GCA_039815105.1 Pseudomonadota bacterium | reverse complement strand
AGGTGCCAAAATAGCTCTTTCAAGTGGACGGTCGCTGATAACCGTTACGGCGATGGTCTGTGCGGAGCTGAATTTGGTGCCACACTCGCCTTTATGGCTGCGACGATGGCGCGGGGCGCGATGAACACACAATCTGTTCAAGACGTAGCTTGCCACTGGTGAGCGATGGCTGGCCTTCCTATAGTCAGTGGAAACATATTCATGGCGCTGCTCAAAGCGCTCAGCTTCCACAGGGTCACCATGTCCGAGATGACGTCCAAAGCCGCTCCCATTCACACCAAGGTCCTGATCATTGGTTCGGGTCCGGCTGGATATTCCGCCGCCGTCTACGCCGCGCGCGCCATGCTGGAACCGGTGTTGGTGGCTGGTCTTGAACAGGGTGGCCAGTTGATGATCACCACAGATGTCGAGAACTATCCCGGCTTTGCCAATCCCATCGAAGGCCCCTGGCTTATGGAGCAAATGAAACTGCAGGCGACCAATGTCGGTGCGCGTCTGGAGAACGACCACATTAGGGAACTGGACCTGAATGTGCGGCCATTCCGCGCCGTGGGTGACGGTGGGCAAGTGTACACTGGCGACACTGTGATCTTGTGCACCGGCGCGAAGGCGAAATGGCTCGGTTTGCCATCGGAGGAAAAATATATGGGCTTTGGCGTCTCCGCTTGCGCGACATGCGATGGTTTTTTCTATCGCGGCAAGCATGTGGTGGTTGTGGGAGGTGGCAACACTGCAGTGGAGGAAGCGCTTTACCTATCAGGCATCGCCTCCAAGGTGACGGTTGTTCACCGGCGCGATGAGTTCCGCGCTGAGCGCATTCTAAGCCAGCGCTTGTTTGCCAAAGATAATGTCGAAGTGGTTTGGAACTCTGAGGTTGTGGAGGTGCTGGGCAAGGACGCTGTTTTGCCAGGCATGCCGGGCACTGCCACTGGAGTGCGTTTGCGCAACCGGGAGACAGGCGAGGAAACAGAAATGGAAATGGATGGAATGTTCGTCGCCATCGGCCACGCACCGCAGACAGACCTTGTGAAGGATACGCTCAGGTTGCGTGACAGCGGTTACCTGTGGACCGCTCCTGACTCCACGGCCACAGAGGTTCCTGGCGTGTTTGCAGCTGGCGATGTGACCGATGACGTGTACCGGCAGGCGGTTACCGCTGCGGGACTGGGCTGTATGGCCGCCCTTGAAGCCGACAAGCATTTGGCCGGTATGGAG
The DNA here is from genome assembly GCA_039815105.1 of Pseudomonadota bacterium. Lineage (GTDB taxonomy): Bacteria > Pseudomonadota > Alphaproteobacteria > Rhizobiales > Rhizobiaceae > JBCBXA01. Next base: position 1,517 of record JBCBZX010000382.1, on the reverse strand, counting down.
CCTGCACTGATGGCCGCACAATAGATCAGGTTAGGTCATACATTAGGTCAGCACAGATTGCCTCTCGCTTTGACTTTGAGCGCCATTGAACAGAACGTCGACCGCGCAATAGGATATTGCCGAAGCGGGTGGTGGACATAGGGATGGGAAAATATGCCCCTCGATTGGGACAAACTGCGTGTCTTCCACGCCACCGCAGAGGCAGGCAGCTTTACCCGCGCGTCTGACACGCTGCACATTTCCCAATCGGCCATATCGCGCCAGGTCAGTGCACTTGAACACGAAATCGGCACTGCCCTGTTTCAGCGCCATGCCCGTGGATTGGCGCTGACCGAAGAGGGTGAAGCGCTTTTTCGAACCGCCCGGGAGTTCGTCAAAAAGCTCGAGATTGTCAAAGATCAGCTCAATGACAGTCGTGACAAGCCAGAAGGCTCATTGCGCGTCACAACAACTGTGGGGCTGGGTTCGTTCTGGCTGACCGAACGGATCCCGGAATTCACGCGGCGTTTTCCAGACATTGCGCTGCAGCTTCTGTTCTTCAATCAGGAGTTGGATTTGGCCACGCGCAAGGCAGATTGCGCGATATGGTTGCGTGCCCCTGCCCAGGGCGATCTCATCCAGCGCAAACTGTTCACAGTTCATCTGCACGTCTATGCGTCGCCGCAATATTTGGCCGAGCATGGCACGCCACAAACGGTCGATGATCTGGATGAACATCGCATCGTGACGTTTGGTGAGCGCGCCCCGGACTATCTTATGGGGGTGAATTGGCTCGAAACGGCCGGCCGCACCGCAAGCAATCCGCGCCGTTCATCGCTCAAGATAAACTCGCTCAATGCCATTAAACGCGCCGTGGGCAATGGCTGCGGTATTGGTGTGTTTCCTGACTACATGGTGGATGACGCCAGCAAATTGACCCGCATCTTGGTGCATGAGGAATTGCCCACATTCGAGGCTTTCTTTTGCTATCCCGAAGAGATGCGCGGCTCCGCACGTTTGGTGGCGTTCCGGGATTTTCTGGTGGCCAATGCCGCAAGCTGGCGCTTCTAGGTCTCGGTTTCCCGAAGCGTTTCTAAAATAGTCTGTTTGGTGCGCTCCAGCGGGCGCCGCGCGTCGGCAAGCCAACTTTCAGCGGCGACTTGCATAGCGGGCAAGCCATTGCGGTTGGCAATGAGATGCGCCAACTCGCCGACGCTGCTAACCTGCCGCGTTGCCCCTTCCGCATCGAGGGCTTCATAGCTTTCCGCGAAATTGGTGACGTCTGGGCCATGGATGACGGCTGCACCCAGAGCCAAGGCCTCAAAGGGGTTTTTACCAGTGAGCGGAGAGCCAGACGCTGGCAGTGAGAACCCCATGAAAACGAGATCGGCTGCGCGGAACCACACGCCCATTTCGCCGATGGCGTCCACGACCAGCATGTCCACGCCCGCCAAATCGTCTGGCATGGATGAGCGCAGTGCAACATGAAGGCCCGCAGCCCGTGCGGCCTGCGCCTGGAGCTCAAATGCTTCGGGTTT
>JBCBZX010000164.1:0-6788 GCA_039815105.1 Pseudomonadota bacterium | reverse complement strand
CAATAGTGACAGTGGCAGCGGCGGCACGGACAACTCCAAGCCCATTTTGATCGACCTGGATGGCGATGGCATTGAAATCATCCCCCAAAATGAGGCTTACGTCCTCTTCGACGCCGATGATGATGGCTTTCTCGAACGCACCGCCTGGGTCGGCAAGGATGATGGGCTGCTATTTTGGGATAAAAACGGTGACGGCACGCTCACCGAAGCCGAGCAGATTGCGTTTGCACGCCTGACCGAAGCCGATGACACCGACCTCGAAGCGCTGGCGGCGCTATTCGACAGCAATGATGATGGCGTGTTTGATGCCAGTGATGCCCAGTGGAATGAGTTCCGCATCTGGAAGGATGAGAACTCCAACGGCAAGGTGGATGCGGGCGAACTGCAAAGCCTGGCACACCATCAGATCACCCAGATCGGCCTCACTTACTCCAACGACGCGCAAGTTGCCCTGACCGACGGAACCTATGTCGCCGGGTTTATGGACGTAACCATGAATGGCGAAGCCGTTCTCGGCGGCGATGTGGCATTGGCCTACACGACTTGGGGCCTAAGGGAAGAAACAGACGCTGATGGAAACCGTATCATGGTCTATGAAGGGCCGGATAATAGCGATGGTGAAAGTGTTGGCGAACGTATCTTCGCAGCTGGTGAACTCGATTTCCAATTGGGTGATGATGACAGCCTATGGATCGCTGCACTCGGCAATGAACTGAACAATGAATTGGATGCCAGCGCGAAGACAGAAGATATCCTGCTTCAAGGGGGCGATGGTGACGACACGCTGCGCGGAGGCGATGGTGATGATCTTCTAATTGGTGGAGCTGGAGCTGACACTTTCGACGCCGGAGATGGCGACGACACATTGGCTATCGATGCCGATGACGTCCATGCGGCGGCAATCGCGGCTGGTGCGGGCTACGACACCCTCATCTTCCAAGAAGACGTGGGCCAGAGCATAGAGCTATCCCACCATCAGGCCGAGGTCGCAATTGGGTCCGCAGGACATGACACCATATCAGGTTCTGATGACACTTTGACCGTCTACAGCGAAGCCGCATCAATTGACGCCAATGGTGAGTATGAATCCGGCTACGTCACCATAGGCTATTACATTGATGGTCGAGATGGCGATGATGTGGTCTCAGGCGCTGCAAATGCGGATCGCCTGCTGGGGGGCTCAGGTGCGGATCAGCTAAATGGAAATGCTGGTGACGACGTACTCTATGGCGAGGCAGACGATGACGTGCTTCGCGGGGGTGTTGGCGACGACATTCTGATCGGCGGCAAGGGGCAAGATATTCTTGAAGGCGGCCTGGGCAGCGATTTTTACATCTTTGAGCGCGGGGATGGTAACGACACGATTATTGGCAGTGCGCAAGGAGTGAATTCGGAGGATGCCGACACAGTTTTTCTCGGCGAAGGCATCAGATCTACCGATCTGCATTTCCGCAAATCGGGCGATGATTTGGTCATCGACGTGCTACAGCGCGGTGCTGATGCTGGCGACTCCATTACGCTGCAAGGGTATTTCGCGGAAACAGATGGCTCGCCCTCCGCCCACCTTGAATATGTTCAGTTTGCGGATGGAGAAAAATTCTACCTGAGGCGGACCGAGGCGGAAACAAGCGCTTCAACAGATCCAAACGCAGCTCTGGTCGCATTATTGCCAATTACCCAATTCAACCGCAGCACCGGTCTTTGGGAATACGAGTTAAACGCCGAGGCCACGAATGAAATACTGGAGTGGACCCAGACGGAAGCGTCTAAGGCGCGCATTGAGAACCCGACCGCTGAACACAATTGGTCACTGGCATCGCTGCAGGGCTTGGTAGACGTCTATTTCCAAACCCACCTTCCAGCCTCTTACAACAATACTGACGATACGGCGACATGGCTTGAGTATGCGGCAAGCTACAGCGACCTGATGAATATTTACGGGACAAATGCGAGTGGCGCCCGGGAGCACTATTTGATCTATGGTCGGGATGAAGGCAGAGACCTGACGTTCGATAGCTTAGAGTATATCGCATCCCACACCGATTTGATGGATGGCTTTGGTTCCAATCAGACGGCGGGGGCGGAGCACTACATCAATCACGGGCGTTTCGAAGGCCGCGAGATCCTATTTGACAGCCTGCAGTAAATTGCAACGTTTGAGGATATTGGGAGAATTTGGGGTATTTCCCGCGATGACGGCGCGGCGCACTATATTCACTATGGCCGCCATGAAGGACGCCAAACCACCTTTGATGGCTTGGAATTCATTGCATCTTACGATTTCTTGATCGAGGCATTTGGTCAGTATCAAGACATTGAGGTCGTAAGAGATCTGGGCTCGCTTTACTATATACTTGAAGGCCGCCATGCGGGCGCTGAGACAACTTTTGATGGCCTGGAGTACATTGCTTCATACGCAGATCTGATTACCAACCTAGGGACGAACGAAGAAGCAGGCGCTCAGCATTACATTCAAGCCGGATATGGCGAGGGACGTGGTATCAAGTTCGATCCCTGGACCTACATGGCATCAAACACTGATCTCATTGAGGGTTTTGGCAATTCGCACCAAGATCACGTGACCAGTCACTATATTGAGTACGGTTACCATGAGGGTCGGACGAGCACATTTAATGCGCTTGAGTATATAGCGTCCAACAGTGATTTATTGACTTGGCTCGAGCTCGACACGATGCAGGCCACAAAGCACTTTATCGGTTATGGTTTTCATGAAGGTCGCTCCACAACATTCAATGGCTTCACCTATTTGGCCTCCAATCTGGACCTGGTTGATGCGCTTGGCTTGAACGGAGATGCCGCGGTGGAGCACTACATCACCCAAGGACATTCCCAGGGGCGAGCAGCGTCTGAATTCAGCGCGGAGCAGTACTTGGAAAACTATGCCGACCTTCAACTGGCGTTCGGAGATGATTTAGACGCTGCTACTGTGCACTACATTGAGGTCGGCCGATATCAAGGCCGACACGGTTTGGATTTAGCCCAAGACAATACACTCACCGCCGCAAAGCTTGGAAACAAGCTATCTGGTGGCAATGGAAGCGACATTGTTTTGGGAAGCGATGCTTCAGATGAACTCTATGGAGATGATGGCGATGACCTGATCACCGGAGCGTCTGGCGCGGATGCACTGTATGGCGGCGCTGGGGCAGATCAGTTTATCTTCAGAAGCACGTCTGACAGCACGTCCTTGGCCCACGATGTGATCTACGATTTCGACCCAACGGAGGATAGAATTGACCTGTCCGAGACTGGACTGGGCTTTTCAGCTTTGATCATTGCGGAAGTTGATGGAGACACAGTGATCTCGCACGCTGACAGCGATTTCGAGCTGCATCTACAAGGAACATCTTTGGGGCTGGGCGAAGAGCAGTTCCTCTTCTAGACCTATCGAAACAGATGATTTCGCCCGGAAGCAACTGCGCATGCCGTCTGCAGGCGTTGAGAACCAAGAACAGAACAGACCAAGTGCAACATCTGACGCCGCGATAACGTGGGAATTGGCAAACGATTGGTGTTCGTTCTCGCCCCCTGCTCAAGTCCCGCAGAAGGTGTGTTGCACTCTTTCACTTTCCTTGGGAGCCAGTGTCAGTTCCGAACCATCATGGCCTCGCGAATAGGGCTCGGCAAGCGCTTGCTGAAGCAACTCGAACTGTTGAAAATCACCGTCGAACGCTGCCGCTGAGATTGCCTGCTCCACCCGGTGATTGCGTGGAATGATGGCGGGGTTGGCTGCGGCCATGCGCCGTGCGGCGTCTTCGCTTTCAACGCCATCTGCCTCAAGTTGCCGTTTCCATTGACCGTGCCATTGTGCGAGTTCGGAAGGGAGCGGTCCTCGCACCGCAAGGGCACGGAAAGTATTGGTGAAATCGAGTTCGTGCGCCTCCATCAGGTCGAGCAAACTCTCGCCAAGGGCCAAACCCTCATCATCAAGTGTCTCAAAGCCAAGTTTTTTGCCAAAATGCTCTCGCCAGCGTGTGTCATAGATGGTGCTGAAACTGTTGACGGCCTGCTGAGCCAGGCTTTGCGCCTCATCTTCATCATCGGCCAAAAGTGGAAGCAAGGTCCCGGCAAACTGAGCCAGATTCCAATGGGCGATCCTCGGTTGGTTTGAATAGGCGTAACGCCCTTGCCGGTCGATGGATGAGAAAACCCGACCGCGGGCAAAGACATCCATAAATGCGCAGGGACCATAGTCGATGGTCTCCCCAGACAGGGCCATATTGTCGGTGTTCATGACGCCGTGGATGAAGCCTAGTGACATCCATTTGGACACAAAGCGGCCTGGGCTGCGACAACTGCCTCAAGCAAGGCAAGTGCGGGGTTTTCCGCCGCCGTCAACTCCGGATGGCAGCGTTGCAGCGCAAAGGTGACGAGTGTGCGCAGAGCTTCTTTATCTCCACGGAGCGCAAAATAGACAAATGTGCCCACACGAAGATGGCTTCGTGCCGTCCGGGTTATGATCGCGCCGGGCAAAGGCTGGTCGCGCCAAACCATCTGGCCCGTGGTCACTGCGCCCAAGGCCCGTGTTGTCGGTACACCCAGCGCGAACATGGCTTCACTGACCAGATATTCACGCAGAACCGGCCCAAGCCAGGCCCGGCCGTCGCCGCCTCGCGAAAATGGGGTGGGGCCAGAGCCCTTAAGCTGAAGTTCCACCGGCCTGTGCTGACGGTCCGGCCGCTCGCCAAGCAACACCGCCCGCCCGTCCCCCAACTGTGGAACCAAGCCGCCAAATTGATGCCCTGCATAGGCCGCAGCAACAGGCTTCGCCTTCTGCGGTATGGCATTGCCGGCGCAAAGCGCTGTGCGCTGATCCAAACTGAGGTCATCAAGAGCCAGTGCTGCCGCAAGCTCTTCATTCCAAGCGAACAATCTGGGGTTTGGCGATGGGTCTGGCAGTTGGCGTGCTGCAAAGTGCTCCGGCAAGTCGGCGTAATCGTGGGTGAGAAGATTGTCGGGCAATGTCACAGTCATAACGCTGATATGGCGCGTCTTTCAGCCAAACCCAAGCATTTGAGAGCGCAATATTGGACAAAACACCGCAGCCACAAGGTGTAACCAATCGTCACGACCGCGTGAGGCGAGGTTCCAATATGCGGTCTGGTGCGTAGTGTCATGAAATGGAGAAACTCGACATGACCAGAGCACGAACAAATATCACAGCTACTTCCCTGCCCTATCCAAGCCTGAACCGCCGCGTAGCGCTGGCCGGGATGGTGGCAGCAGCGGCGACTTTTGCCTTGCCAAAATCCGTGTGGGCGATGGGTGATGATGAGCGCTGTAAGAAGGTGGTCGCGAGTCAGCTTGATGCGTTTATCCGCAAGGACTTTCAGGGGGCTTATGCCCACGCCGCTCCAGTGATCCAACGCATGTACCCCACGTCCGAAGTCTTCGCACAAATGGTTTCCCGCGGCTATGCAGCGGTTTACGACCCCTCGAGCTATGCTTTTGGGCGCGCCATGGAGCGTGACGGCCAGCGCGTGCAAGAAGTGTTCATCACCGACAAATCGGGTGTCGCGTGGGTCGCCCTTTACAGCTTGGCAGAGTTTGAAGGCGAGTTCCGCATCACCGGTGTTTTCCTACAAAAAGGCGGCCGGTCTACCTAGAAATCAGCTGAGGGGCGCTATGTCGCCCTTCGCCCAAGCTTCCTTGACCTCGGCCTTATATTCGGGAAAGCGCGCGCCCTCGATAGCGGCGCGCATACCCGCCATAAGCTCCTGATAATAAGCCAGATTGTGCCAACTGAGGAGCATGGCTCCAAGCGCTTCGTTTGATCTGATGAGATGATGAATATAGGCGCGGCTGTAATCCCGGGTTGCGGGACAATTGCTCTGTTCATCAATTGGCCGGTGGTCCTCCGCATGCCGCGCGTTCTTTAGATTGACCCGACCACGGCGGGTAAAGGCCAAGCCATGCCTGCCGCTGCGCGTGGGCATGACGCAATCAAACATATCCACGCCACGCGAAACGGATTCCAACAAGTCGTCAGGTGTACCAACCCCCATGAGATAGCGCGGCTTGTGCGAAGGAAGCAAAGGCGTCACCACCTCCAGCATGGCCAGCATCACATGCTGCGGTTCCCCCACAGCAAGCCCGCCGATTGAGTACCCCTTCAAGTCCAAATCCACCAGACCAGCCACCGAGCGCCTGCGCAAATCGGGCTGATCGCCTCCCTGGACGATGCCAAACATCGCCCTGCCCGGCTGTTCGCCAAACGCAACACGGCAGCGTTCCGCCCAACGCAGCGACAATTCCATGGCGTCTTGCTGGCGACCATGTTCGGCTGGCAGCGCAACACACTCGTCCAGCTGCATCTGGATGTCGGACCCCAACAAACCCTGAATTTCGATAGAGCGTTCCGGCGTCATCTCGTGGCGGGAGCCATCAATATGGCTTTTGAAAACAACACCCTTCTCGCTCATCTCTCGCAAGCCGGACAGGCTCATCACCTGAAAGCCGCCTGAGTCCGTGAGAATTGGGCGCGGCCAACGAATGAAATCGTGCAGACCGCCAAGCCTATCAACGCGTTCAGCCGTGGGCCGCAACATGAGGTGATAGGTGTTGCCCAGAATGACATCGGCCCCCAACTCATCCACCTGATCGAGATACATCGCTTTGACAGTGCCCACCGTGCCCACCGGCATGAAGGCTGGCGTGCGAATTGTACCCCGTGGGGTGACCACTGAACCGCGCCGCGCCTCACCATCCTGGCCGTGGAGGTGAAAGGTCCAGTTCGGTGAAGTGTGAGTCCGGTCAAATGTTTGCAT
>JBCBZX010000445.1:0-1898 GCA_039815105.1 Pseudomonadota bacterium | reverse complement strand
TTGACCAGTTCTAGCGTAAGTTCACCATCCCGCGCGAGCCTTGATCGCTTGCGCTTGAAATTGCGTTTGCTGCTTTTCGACTTTGCCACGCGATCATCTTTGCGCACATCGACCATTGTGGCGTAGGCGCCGGCGGCGGGTGTTTTAACGTGCTGCGTGGTCGGCAGCCATTGTGTGTTCTCCGGAACCGACGGGAAGACTAGGATATCGGCTTCTCTTTGGGCGGTCAGGAATGCCAGCAGCATCTGGCTGAGCTCGTCGGCCCGCTCGTCTGGGCTGACCAGCATTCCGCCATAGCCAGCTTCTGGAAAGGAGGCGCAGCACCACTGACGGATGGAGCCGGCAATCGTGCAATCGGCCATCGGTGCCATCAACACCATGGAGCCACCTCGCCACAATGTTACCAAGCGCAGTCGCTTTTCGGGAAATGCTTCCAGCCAGTTCATCACCCAGTGCGGTGTGCAAAAGAAGTTGAAACCATTTTCGCACCTGTCAGCCAAGGCCTGCCATGCCGGCACCACCGGCAACAGGCTGCGCGTATTGTCGAAAACGCGGAACTCCAGCGTTTCGGCGTTCGGCAGGTGACTTTCGATTGGGTGGGTCAGGCTTACATTCATAGCCTACGCGTATCAGCAGGTTGTAACCGCCGCGTGAATCCTGGGCCAAGAGTCGATCTATCGGCGACCATGCTTACCCAAAGGTGCATTCGAGACGACATGAACAATATATTTTTGAGACTTTTTGTCTCAAAGAATGATATTTACGGTCGTCTCGACTGGTGTTTTGGGTGAGGCTCTGGCATCTAGTTTGCCAGGAGCAGGGGACATTTGCCCAAATTTAATTGGCACTACGGTCCCCTGTGGTTGGTACCAATGCTGGCTGGCAATTTTGTTAGAAAAGGCCAATTGCGCGCTTGCGCGGCCCTTCTGACTTCACGCTCCGTCACGACACATATGAGGAAACACGCCATGAAAATGACCACCGAAGAGGCCTTCGTAAAGGTTCTCCAGATGCACGGCATCCAGCATGCTTTTGGCATCATCGGGTCGGCCATGATGCCAATCTCGGATCTGTTTCCCGATGCGGGCATCAAGTTTTGGGATTGTGCCCATGAGTGCAATGCCGGCATGAGTGCCGACGGTTACACACGGGCCACTGGCAAGATGTCGATGGCAATCGCGCAGAACGGGCCTGGCATCACCAATTTCGTGACGCCTATCAAAACCGCCTATTGGAATCACACACCGATGCTGCTTGTGACGCCTCAGGCTGCCAACAAAACCATCGGGCAGGGCGGCTTCCAGGAAGTCGAGCAAATGGCGCTCTTCAAAGATATGGTCTGCTATCAGGAAGAAGTGCGTGATCCATCGCGTGTTGCCGAAGTGCTCAACCGTGTCATTGAAAAGGCGTGGCGCGGGTCCGCCCCGGCGCAAATCAACGTGCCGCGTGACTATTGGACCCAAGTCATCGACATTGAACTGCCGCAAATCATCGGGTTGGAGCGGTCGCCTGGTGGCCAGCAGGCCATTGAAGACGCTGCTCAAATTCTGTCGGACGCCGAGTTTCCCGTCATTCTGAACGGCGCGGGTGTTGTTCTTTCCGGTGGCATAGATGCGTCCGTTGCACTCGCTGAGCGCCTGTCTTCGCCCGTGTGCTGCAACTATCAGCACAATGATGCCTTTCCCGGTTCCCATCCGCTGCACGCAGGCCCCTTGGGCTACAACGGCTCCAAGGCCGGGATGGAGTTGATTTCCAAGGCCGATGTCATTCTGGCCCTCGGCACGCGTTTGAACCCATTTTCTACACTGCCGGGTTACGGCATCGATTATTGGCCCAAGGATGCAAAGATCATTCAAGTCGATATCAATGCAGATCGCATTGGCCTGACCAAGAAGGTA
>JBCBZX010000244.1:0-4600 GCA_039815105.1 Pseudomonadota bacterium | reverse complement strand
GACGAGCCCGATATTCGCGAGCTGATCGCGGGCATTTTGGAAGATGAAGGTCATGAAACCCGCATCGCATCAAGCGCGGTGGACGCCATCTCAGCCGTTGAGGCGCGGCGCCCGGGTCTGGTGTTCCTCGATATCTGGTTGCAGGGCTCCGAGATGGACGGGCTGTCGGTGCTGGACGCTATACAGAAGCGGCATCCCGGCCTGCCAGTTGTGATGATTTCCGGCCACGGAAATATCGAAACGGCCGTGTCCGCAATTCAACGGGGTGCTTACGACTATATTGAGAAGCCGTTCAATGCCGACCGGCTGGTTTTGGTTGCCCAACGTGCATTGGAAAACCGCAGCCTCAAACAAGAAGTTGATGAATTGAAAAGTCGCCAGTTGGATCTGTCTGAGCTGGTCGGCATTTCACCTGCCATGAATTCGTTGCGGAACACGATTGCACGCATCGCACCAACCAATTCCCGCGTTTTGATCGAGGGTGGCTCGGGCTCTGGCAAGGAGATGGTGGCACGCGCTATCCACCGTTCATCGCACCGGGCGAATGGGCGGTTTGTCGTGCTCAACGCAGCTGCCATGACCCCTGAGCGAATGGAAGTTGAGCTGTTTGGCCATGAGGGACTTCGCGGCACCGCGCCCTCCACCGGAGCCCTGGAAGAAGCCCATGGTGGAACACTTTATCTCGATGAGATATCGGGCATGCCCAAAGAAACACAGGCGAAGATTTTGCGGGTGCTCGTGGCCCAGGAGTTCACGCGCGTGGGCGGTTCTCAGAAGGTTCGGGTCGATGTGCGTGTGATCTCATCCACTGCCCAGAACATCGCCACCAAAATCGAAGAGGGTGTGTTCCGGGACGATCTGTTCAACAGGTTGGCTGTCACCCAAATCAACGTGCCGCCGCTGTCGGACCGACGTGAGGATATTCCGCTGATCGTGGATGCCTTTATGAAACAGATAAGTCGACAAACGGGCATAAAAGCGCGCTACGTTGCCGACGATGCCATTGGGATACTGCAAACGCGGGAGTGGGAGGGCAATGTCCGGCAGCTGCGCAATGTGATTGAGCGCGTCATCATTTCCAACAGAGACCATGATGGCGAGACCATCACGGCTGAAATGCTTCCCGATGATGCGTCCGCGAGCTTGGCCCAATCCGGCGGCGAGAATGGGGCTCTTCTGCTGACATTGCCGCTCCGGGAAGCGCGGGAACGGTTCGAGCGCGATTATCTGGCTGCGCAGATCAATCGCTTCGGTGGCAATATTTCCAAAACTGCTGAGTTCGTTGGCATGGAGCGGTCGGCGCTTCATCGCAAGCTCAAATCACTCGGCGTTTAGCCATATCCACCTTTGGGGGTGATTCAGCTGGCTGTCTGCGCTAGTTACAGCTTGTCGGCGATGCTTCGCCGCGCGGTTTTTCGAGGCAGGGCAGCGCGCCCCAAGCTCTCATGGGTTGGCATTCTCAAGGGTTGGCATGCGAATAATTATTTGTGGCGCGGGGCAGGTGGGCTTCGGCATTGCCGAGCGGTTGGCCGCAGAGAATCATAGCGTCACGGTAATTGACTCATCGCCGGCCCTAATCACCAAGATCAAGGATACCCTGGACGTTCAGGGCGTGGTCGGTCATGCCGCACATCCAAACGTGCTGGCCCGCGCCAAAGCGGAAAATGCCGACATGATCATCGCGGTGACCTTGTATGACGAAGTCAATATGGTGGCTTGCCAGGTCGCGCACTCGATTTTTCAGGTTCCCACCAAGGTCGCCCGTGTGCGCGCGCAAAGCTATATGGAAGAGACATATGGCGACCTGTTCAGCCGCGATCACATGCCCATTGATGTGATCATTTCGCCTGAGAAGGAGGTTGGAGAGACTGTCCTGCGCCGCATCTCACTGCCAGGGGCCGTCGATGTTGTCCGGTTCGCCGATGATTCAGTCGTTTTTCTAGCCATCGAATGTGGCCCGGACTGCCCGGTCGTGGACACACCGCTTTCTCAACTGACGGAGCTTTTTCCCGATTTGGGCGCTGTAGTTGTGGGATCGGTCAACTCCGAAGGCAGGGTCAATGTCACCCACTCAACCGACCAATTGCAGGTCGGAGACATCGCTTACGTCGTCGTGAGGCGTGGTACAGTGAGACGAACGCTGAGCATCTTTGGTCATGATGAGCCCGATGCACGGCGCATTCTGATCGCGGGCGGCGGCAATATAGGAACTTATGTCGCCCACGAGCTGCGCGAGCGCATGTCGTCTGTGCGCCTTGTGCTGATTGAGAATTCGCGCACCCGGGCCGAAGCTATTGTCAATGAGTTGGATGGTGGTGCCACCGTTTTGGCGGGCAACGCCCTCGACCAGAATATCCTGATGGAAGCAGACATTGCGAAAACGGACCTTATGGTGGCCCTCACCAATGATGATCAGACCAATATTCTGTCGGCTGTGATGGCCAAGCGGCTCGGATGTGCGGTAAATATGAGTTTGCTGAACAATGCGAGCTATCACGACTTTACCCACACGCTGGGCATTGATGCCTATATCAATCCCCGGTCTGTCACCATCAGCCGTATCCTTCAATATGTCAGGCGCGGACGTATTCGCTCAGTCTATTCCGTCAGAGACGGGCAGGCGGAAGTTATTGAAGCCGAAGCGCTAGAAACGTCACCGCTCGTGGGCGCTCCTTTGCGCGATCTGGATCTTCCCGAAGGCATTCGCGTGGGCTCGGTCTATCGAGATGGTGAAGCCTTTTTGCCAGACGGAAGCACACATATTCGAGCCGGCGACCGCGTTGTGATCTTTGCGGCAGGCGATGCCATTCGCAAAACCGAGCAATTGTTCCGCGTTTCGCTCGAGTTTTTCTAGGCCCATGCGAGGCGCTCTCTTCTTTCTGGCAGCCGCGCTGGGCGGGTTCTCAATCCTACTCATATTGCCCGTTCTGATCGGCCTGTTGCTCGATGATCACCAGTTGGCAATGCGGTTTGGTCTCTACATGACGTTGGGCGTGTTTGTCAGTGCCGCGGGCCTACTGTCACTTTCCGGTACGCCAATTCGCCTCAGCCGCATCGGTGGATTCGTGCTCATCGTTGCCGTCTGGTTGAGCTGGGCGGTTCTGGCCACAGTGCCATTTCTGGATATGGCGGACCTGCCACCGGTTCGCGCATTTTTTGAGGCTGTCTCAGGCCTCACCACATCTGGCGCTTCGGTTATTACCAACAAAGAACCGTTGCCGACGGTGCTTTTGCTGTTCCGCTCTCAACTCGAATGGATGGGCGGTTTCCTGACCATTTGCATGGTTGTTCTTATCCTTGCACCGGCGGGTGCGGGCGGGCTGCCAGAACGACCCTTGGTGATTTACCAGCGCGGCAATGAAGGGGCGGTTCGACAGGTTTGGCACATCATCCGTCAAATCGGCCTGATCTACGTTTCTACCACGCTTTTGTGCTCCATCGGGCTGATGTTGACCGGCACATCACCGGCCAGTGCAGCAAATCTTGCGATGATGGCTGTTGCAACGGGGGGGTTCACAATTTTCAACGGCTCACTCGACAGTCAGGTCTCGGCGTCCGGGCTCGTCGTCATGACGATCTTTCTGTTTGTTGGCGCCTCAAACGTGTTCTGGCTTTCGGCCATTCGAAACGGCCGCTGGAGCCAGGTCGTGAAGTTCCGTGAGCCGTTCATTCTCACCGGTATCGCCCTTGCCCTGGCGATCATCATAGGCGCGGAACTTCGCATCGTTGGCAGCTCTGTTCCCATTGGCGATCTTATTGCCGAAAGCCTATTCAATGCGATCTCTCTCATTTCCACCAGCGGCGTGGAGAGCAGACCTGGCGTGTTCGCGCTGTTGTCGGTGCCGGCGCTTCTCTTTGTGATCTTATTTGGTGGATCGTCTTTCTCTACGGCAGGCGGCATCAAGCTATATCGTTTGGGTGCCATGGCTGCCCAGTCGCTCCGGGAGCTCAACAGATTGGTCTATCCGTCCATTGTTCAGAACCGCCAATTTGGCCGTGCAAAACTGGAGATGAGCGTCGTCAACGCAGTGTGGTCATACTTTGCAGTGGCCACCACCACGGTATTTGTCGGCATTTTTGCGCTCGCAGCATCAGGACTTCGTTTTTCTGAGGCGGTCACCGCGTCCGTGGCCTTCTTTGCCAATGCGGGGCCATTCTATCAGGCCGCCGCCTTTCAGTCCTCGCAGGCTCTGGTTGCGTTTGCGGACTTCTCAGACGCGGCGCTTCTTGTTGGCGCAATTATCATGCTGTTCGGCCGTCTGGAGGTGATTGTGCTGCTTGGTGCCATCACATACCTGATTTCTTTGCGGCGCTGAGCGGTTTCTGTTTCGCTTGCTGGTTGAAAATCCTGACAAAAGCGTCACTATTCCTTTGTCGACCCGGTTTGCGGCGGGCCCAGACATAGACCGAGAAAAAGACTAACAACAACAAGGGTCTGGTGCGCTCACGGGGCTTAGCACCGGGTCAGGGACACTGAAAAGAATATGGCTGAGAAGCAGCAGAACCTTCAGGAGGCCTTCCTGAACAATGTTCGCAAGAACAAAATACCTCTCACAATCTTTCTCGTGAATGGCGTCAAATTAACCGGCGTGATCACTTG
>JBCBZX010000408.1:0-2367 GCA_039815105.1 Pseudomonadota bacterium | reverse complement strand
GCGCTGCCGTTCTTCATGCTTGCTGGTGAATTGATGAACCGTGGAGGCATCACCACGCGTTTGGTCGAGTTCAGCCAAGCTTTGATGGGCCATTTCCGCGGCGGGCTCGCACAGGTCAACATCCTGTCATCCATTCTTTTCGCGGGGCTTTCTGGGTCGGCGGTGGCCGACACGTCGGCGCTTGGGTCCACCCTCATTCCAGCGATGGAAAAGAACGGCTACAGCCGCAAATTCGCCGCGGCCATTACAGCAGCCTCTTCCGTCATCGGGCCCATCATTCCGCCGTCAGGCATCATGATCATCTACGCCTATGTGATGGGTGAGAGCGTGGCTGCGCTGTTCCTCGCAGGCATCGTTCCGGGCATTATGGTGGGCGTTGGCCTGATGATTATGGTCCGCCTCATGGCCGACAAATACGATCTGCCAAAGGCCGAGCGTATCGTGAACAAGGGTCAGACAATCACGCAGCGCGAAGACTGGATTTCCAAGGTCCTGCTGCGCATCAATTTGGGCGGCGTTCTTTACGCTATCTACGGACTGGTGTCGCAGTCCGCGGCCTTGCCAGCTGTCAACGGCCTCGTGGTGTTCGCGGTGCTGCTGGTGCTTGCCCACTTTATCATCATGGGTATTCGCACCCAGGTGAGCCACGATTTCCGAATGGTGACCAAGAAGGCCGTCGCACCGCTGCAAACGCCGATCATCATTTTGGGCGGCATATTGGTCGGTGTCTTCACCCCCACAGAAGCGTCGGCCATTGCCGTGGCCTATGCTCTGGTTATTTCCTTCTTTGTTCTGCGGTCTATGAAATTGTCAGACCTGCCGGGAATTTTGACCAAATCGGCCATTGGCTCCGCGACAGTTCTGCTGCTTGTTGGGGCTGCGGTTGCCTTCAAAACCGTGGTGAGCCTGTCCCATGCGCCAGAGACGCTGGCCGAATTTATGCTTGGCCTTGCCTCTGACCCGCTGCTCCTGCTGTTCCTGATCAATGTTCTGCTCTTCATCGTCGGCATGTTCCTTGATGCTGGCCCCGCCATCATCATTTTGGGTCCAATTCTGGGTCCGATCTTTCTTGATATGGGTGTCCACCCGGTCCACTTCGCCATCATTATGAGTGTCAATTTGACCGTGGGGCTGGCAACGCCACCCATGGGGTTGGTGCTATTTGTAGCGTCGTCTGTGTCCGGTGAAAGGGTGGAGGCGATTTCCAAAGCGATTCTGCCGTTCCTGGCTGTCGAAGTGCTTGTGATTTTCCTGATCACTTATTTCCCGGCCATATCCCTGGCCGTTCCGGATTATTTTGGCTTCGTGCGCGATGTGGATTTGCAGGGGCCATTGATCAACCGTATTTTCGGTAACTAGCCGAGTGCAGTTTTCGGCCTTCTGAAGGGTGCGACCTGTTGACTTGCCGTGTGTACGCGGGTCACGTTTGAGCATCAGAAACCGGGAGGACTGAATGACACTTAAATCAATTCTGAAAACGGCCAGCGCTGCGGCACTCTCCGTGGGTATGGGCGTGGCGCTCATGGCGGGCGGCACCATTGCCGACGCTTCACTCAGCGAAGCGAAGGCTGCGGCACATGAGGCCAAATTCAAGTTGCGCGCGACTGCCAACTCGAACGAAAATGACGAAGACTATGATGGCCTTATCGTCTTCAAGGACTATGTTGAGGCAGCATCCAACGGTGCCATCGAAGTTGAGCTCTTCATCGGTACCCAGCTTTGTGGCAACGGTGCTGAATGCCTGCAGGGCGTCGGCGATGGCTCGATTGATATCTACGTCTCCACTTCCGGCGGTGCTGCAGGCATCTTCCCTTATGTGCAAGTGATGGATTTGCCCTACGTGCTACGCGATGACATCATCGCTGAAGCTGTGCTGACCGACGGCGCTTTCACCCGCGCCATGCGCGAGCAGATGTTAGCTGATTCCGGCGACGCGATCCGCCTTATGACCATTGGTAACACGGGTGGCTGGCGCAACTTTGCCAACACCAAGCGCGATGTGAAAACACCCTCCGACATGGAAGGCTTGAAGATCCGCACCGTCGTGGCAGATCTGCCCCAGGAACTTGTGAAAGCGCTGGGTGCTTCGCCAACGCCGATTCCCTGGCCTGAGCTGTTCACATCGTTCCAGACAGGCGTGGTGGAAGGATCCAAAAACGGTATCACCGACATTATGGGTATGAAGTTCCCAGATGCAGGCCTGCAATATGTGACCCTAGATCGTCATGCCTACATGGGCGCATTGTGGTACATGAACAACGCACGCTTCATGGAGATGGACGAAGGCCTTCGTAAAGTTGTGGTGGATGGCTTTGCCCAGCTGCAGCAAGCGACCTTTGCTTCACCGAAGCGCAAAAGCATCGATGC
>JBCBZX010000127.1:0-8153 GCA_039815105.1 Pseudomonadota bacterium | reverse complement strand
GAGTGTGGTCGGTTCTGGTTGTTGCCTTCCTTCCATCCTGTGATTTTGGTTCTGGCCTCGCTGAGCGTTGAGAAGAGCGTTTCGTTCAAGTGCTCGTCGGTCACTCGGCAAACGGTGCTGGCACCGTTGAGAGGGCCTGAAGCTGCCATTGAAACTCTTGAGGAACGCGTTCTGCGTTGGCTTTCCGGGCACGATGTAACGCCATTCGATGCCTGTATCCTGATACCACTTCAGCACCGCCATAGAGGTCAGTTCGGTGCCATTATCCGTTGCGCGACAGGCGACACGCAGTCACGCCGAGAGGGGAGCATCTGCTCGGCCAATAACTTCTTTAGCTTGGTGTTCTCATTCTCAAGGGCTTTGAGCTTGCGAGCGTCCATTGCTCAATAGGTGATGTTTCTGTCTCCGAGAGGGGACACGTCCAAACCGCCAAACTTGCCATTCGCCTTTGACTTGAACCAATGGCGCTCCAAGGCTCATCACTTGTAGAAAGTCGCTGAGCTAACACCGTGCTTTCGGCAAACATCAGCTGTCGAAACACCACCCTCATGTTCCTTAAAGATCCCCCTCTCGGCATTTGCTTCGCAATTATTTGCCGGGCAATAGATGACCTGTTCTTCTGTGAATTATAGAATGAAAGATAAGAAAAGCGCAGTCGCAGCGCGTGATCGCTTCATATGCGTCTCCATTCTTCGAGACGAATTCTACCCAAATTTGGAAGAGTTTACAGGGCTCATGTGGCCACAGTAAAACAGCAGCATTCTCTGTAAATTTGGAAAGATAGTGTCGTAATCTTATTGGAATGATTGGCGCACCCGAGAGGATTCGAACCTCTGGCCTCTGCCTTCGGAGGGCAGCGCTCTATCCAGCTGAGCTACGGGTGCCTGTGGGGTGTATAGCGGCTATTTTGCCGATTTGGAATCGAAAAGGCCGACCATTTGATAATTGTGTGGTCGGCCTCTTGTTTGGCTATGGCTGGGTTGCCTGAGGCGTGCGCAGACGCTGCTCCGTCTCGGACGTGTGCCAAGCCTGGGGGGCACTCCTGGAGGGGGGGCAGGAGCGTCGGCTTGGCTACTTGCCCGGCTGGGGCACCACGCGCAGGTAGGGTTTTACCTCGTTCCAACCATCCGGGAACATGGATTTTGCGTCTTCGTTGGATACAGCCGGTACAATAATGACGTCTTCGCCATCCTTCCAATTCACCGGGGTCGCCACCTTGTGGTTGGCGGTGAGTTGCAAGCTGTCGATCACCCGGATGATTTCGTCGAAATTGCGCCCGGTGGAAGCGGGGTATTCCAGCTTCAGTTTCACTTTCTTGTCCGGCCCAATGACGTAGACGGTACGGTCAGTCATGGTATCGTTGTCATTGGGATGGATCATGCCGTAGTTCGTCGCCACCGTGCGATCCTCATCGGCAATGAGCGGGAAGTTGACCGCCTGGCCTTGGGTTTCTGCGATGTCTTTTTCCCAACCTGCGTGGTTGGCGAGGGCATCAACCGACAGGCCGAGCACTTTAACGCCGCGCTTTTCGAATTCTGGCTTCAGCTTAGCGGTGTACCCAAGTTCTGTGGTGCAAACCGGTGTGTAGTTTTTGGGATGGGAAAACAGAACGGCCCAGGATCCATCAATGTAATCGTGGAAGTTGATCTCTCCCTCAGTGGTTTGAGCTGTGAAGTTTGGCGCGTCGTCGCCGATCAAAAGAGGCTTGGTCATGGCTGGGCCTTCCTGTGCTGGCCTGTGCTGGGGCAGCGTCTTGTGGTGAGTGGTTCACGTGTCCATGCGAATGTAGTGCGCCGGCGGTCCGCTTGCACGGGGCAAATTGCGCTCTGTGGACTGTGCTGGCTGAAATATCGTCGCGCAGACAGGCTTTAAGGCGAAAAAACCAACCCCTAGCACCACATGTCATGGCGAAGCGTTGCGTGACGATTTGCAACGTGATCTTGCCGCCGGATTTTGAGCCAGTTGCTGCCGCAATCGCCACCAATATCGGGTCTGCCATCGGCCCATTAGAGGCCGGGGCAAAACCAAAAGGAGACGAAAATGAAAATCGAAACCACAGATATCAAACGTCCGCTGCTTGTCACCCTGCTTGGCCTCGGCCTGGTGGCCGGAGCCCCCGTGATCGCGTCCGCACAGTCCATGGAAGAAGCGTTCACAGCCTCTGATGCCAATGGTGATGGCATGCTCGATGTGGCCGAATATCAGGTCTATGTGGACGCACTGGCCGACAGTGGTGACGCCGCAGCGGTGGAGATCAAAGAAGCGGGCAGCTATTCTGATGCCTTCACAGCCTCCGATGCTGACCAAAGCGGTGGCATCACAGCCGCCGAGCTCGGCATGAGCTAAGCGAAGGGCTGCGCTCGACCCCCAGGGCGCAGCCTATCGCGGGGACGGGCTGTCATGGATGTATTTACCCCCAAGGCGTCCATGGCGGCCTGTTGCGCATCGGTCGGTTGATCCTTCCTCCCCGGTCATCGCCCTTGCTTCTGCCCGCGCGGCCACCTGCGTTTTACCCTTTTTTCTGAGGCTCTGCCGCAAGTGGCCCTTTTGCATCCATTCCAGCATCCATGCTCTTCATCCGTTTGCATGTGCGCCTCCAACGTTCATTGTGCAGCTGGAGGATTTCTTATGGGTGACAATAATCAGGACAAAACGCTTAAGCGCGCTTTGGTGACCGGCGCTGCGAGGGGCATAGGTTTGGCCACTGCCGATTTGTTTGCCGAGCAAGGTTGGCAAGTTGTGTTGCTGGACTGGGATGGAGAAGAGCTTGCCAGGGCGGCGGCAACCCGCCCGCACATGCAGGCGATAGAAGCAGATGTTTCAAACCCCGAAAGCGTGGTGCGCGTGGCCGAGCAGCTGAGTGTTGATGGTGATCTCAATGCACTGATCAACAATGCTGGCGTCGCTGACTTTGGGCCAATTGGCGAAACAGATTTTGCGCGATGGCGCCATGTCATGTCCGTCAATCTCGATGGGCCGTTTCTGATGAGCCAGGCACATGCGCATTTGCTGCAAAAGGGCGCTGAGCGGCGAAAGAAAACAAGTGCGATTGTCAATATTGCGTCCATCTCCGGCCTCCGCGCCTCAACTCTGCGGGTGGCCTATGGCACCTCCAAGGCGGGCGTTGTGCATTTGACAAAGCAGCAGGCGGTGGAGCTAGGCGAAGTGGGTATTCGCGCCAATTGTGTGGCCCCTGGGCCTGTGGATACCAAACTGGCCCTTGCGGTGCACACGCCGGCGATCCGGGCCGCCTACCATGATTGCATGCCGCTTAACCGATATGGAACGGAGCGGGAGATCGCAGAAGCGGTGGTGTTTCTCGCGTCGGATCGTGCCAGCTTTATCACCGGCCAGTTGCTAAATGCAGATGGTGGGTTTGATCAGGCGGGCGTTGGCCTACCCGCATTGCGTGGGTGACGAGTATCAGGCCGAAGAGGCTTCGCGTTTCGCAATCTGGCAATGGGGGTACATGCGGAAGCGAATGCGGGCAAAGGCTTCATAGCCCAGGCGGGCCAGCGCGTTGACGCCCGGCAAGCCGATGAACTTTCCCAGCAGCCGCCACCGAGGAAATTCTTCCCACATGAGGCGAAACACATCCACGCCGCGGTGCACTTTGCCGACGTCATCCATGGCGTGCATGTGCATGAGAGCTGTTGCCTGGTCGACACCAAGGCGGGATGCGGCGCTGGCGTCTGCCGCTACGTCCACCCATTCAAAGCGGTCTAACCGCTGCTTGGCGGCTAGCTTGCGATAGTGCTCAATCTCGCGGCGGCATAGCCCGCATTTGCCATCGTAGAAAATTGTCTTCATGGCGACAAAAATGGTGTGCAGCCGAAGCTAAACCAGATGCGGTTGGTGCGGCATGTCGCGCGACATGTAAAAGTTTTGCCCTATGTGGGAGGGAGCTGCTGGGGAACGGATGGTTGCTCGCCATGTTTCTCAAGCAGTGTCTTCAGCCTTCAAAGGATCGTTTTATGGCCGAACATCGCGCAATCGCACTATCCGACATGCCCGAAAACGAAATGGTGGACGTCAAAGTGGGTGGCCGCGACCTTGTTCTGGTAAGGCGTGGCAATGATGTGCACGCGCTGGACGGCAAGTGCCCGCACAAGGGTGTGCCCATGAGCAAAGGCACCATTGTGGGCGATCAGTTGGTGTGTGGCATCCATCGCGCGGCGTTTGCGCTGCATACGGGCGAGTTGCAGGCACCCCCGGCTTGTGAAGCTCTGCAGCGGTATGACACGCGGGTGGACGATGGGCAGGTGTTCGTCGCAGTGCCCGGTGATGGAGCAACCGACGGGCATGGTCAGCAGCCAGTCTGGCCGGTGCCCCAGATGGCAAGGCGGGGGGATGATCCGCGCCACTTCATCATCGTCGGTGCCGGTGCTGCTGGTTGGCGCGCGACTGAGACGCTGCGGATTGAAGGATTTGAGGGGCAGATCACAGTCGTGGGCGACGAGCACTCTGGGCCTTACGACCGGACCGATCTATCCAAGGCCTATCTCGGCGCCAGCGATACGCCATCGGTTACGCCGCTACGAGACATGGCAGTGGCAAATGAGCATGGTATTGAATTGCGTCATGGTCGCGCCGTTTCGCTGGACCCCGGTGCCAATGAGCTTACGGTGGAGGCCGATGGCTCCCAGGTGGTATTGGTATATGACAATCTTCTGCTGGCCACCGGATCGGCTTCCCGCATGCTGCCGCTTGACGGCGCAGACAAGACCGGCATTCACACCTTGCGCACCGAGGTGGATGCCAAATGCCTGCGAGAAGACCTTGATGATCTACTCGCGGCGAATGGCAAGGCCAAGGTCGTTATCATCGGTGCTGGTTTCATCGGCCTTGAGGCGGCGGCAAGCCTGACCAAGCGCGATGGCGTGTCCGTGACGATCATCGCAATGGAAAAGTTGCCCATGGCGCGGCTGTTCGGCGATGCCTTTGGCGAGCGACTTCTGGCAGAGCATCGCGACGCGGGTGTGACTGTGCTGACCGAAGCGCGCACAGAAGCCTTCATCGGCGCAGATAGGGTGCAAGGCGTGCAGCTAGCCGGAGGGCAGGTTGTGGATGCTGACTTGGTGTTGGTTGCTGTGGGCGCGAAGCCCAACACGGATTGGCTGCCTTTCGAAACGCTGCGCGATGGCGGCATTGCTGCTGGTCAGGACCTGCGTGTGCCGGGCCAAGACAACATCTATGTGGCTGGAGACATTGCCCAAGTGCCCACACCATGGGGTAAGACGCGGATCGAGCATTGGCGCTTTGCGCAGGAGACTGGTGAATTGGCCGCGCGAAACATGTTGGGTGGCACGCGGGGCTACGAAAGCACTCCGTTTTTCTGGACAATGCAGCACATTGGCGGCTCTTACACGCTCACCGGGCACAATGGCTCGGACGATGTCGCGGAGGGCGACGTGGTACCAGATGACTTCGCTGTTCGCTACGTGCGTAACGGCGAGGTAACCGCAGTGCTCGCCCACGGGCTTGATGA
This sequence comes from Pseudomonadota bacterium, assembly GCA_039815105.1. Lineage (GTDB taxonomy): Bacteria > Pseudomonadota > Alphaproteobacteria > Rhizobiales > Rhizobiaceae > JBCBXA01. The sequence goes on along the minus strand of JBCBZX010000127.1, from coordinate 2,665 downwards.
CCACCTGACCAAGCTGGAGAGGGATATGGCGGGCGAAGGCCCGTTGCCCGGGGATGTGGTGAACCTTGGCGCGCTGGGCTAACCCCGCAGTTCGCCACCAGTCGTTTTCTCAACGCTCTGCACAATCTTCGCTGCGACGGCTTCGATCTCTTCGTCGGTGAGGGTGCGGTCCGACGGTGCCATTGTCACCTCGATGGCCACGGACTTGCGCCCTTCGCCCAGCCGCTCTCCTTCGTAAATGTCGAAGATCGATACCTCCGATATGAGCTTCTTATCTGCGCCCGCCGCTGCGCGCAGCAGTTTTGCAGCTTCCACATCGCTGTCCATCACAAAGGCAAAATCGCGGCGCACCGGTTGGTAGACCGATTGCGTGTAGACCGGCTTGGTGCGGGTCGCCTTGCGTTTGGGCGCGGGCAGGGCGTCGAGCCAAACCTCAAAACCGACCATCGGGCCGTTGGCGTCCATGGCCTCCAGCGTCCGTGGATGCAGCTCGCCAAAATGCGCTAGTTGCACTTTTGGGCCGAGCTGGATCGTACCGGAGCGGCCCGGGTGGTACCAGTCCGGTCCACCGGCCACAATCTGCACCTTGGATGTGTCCAGGCCGCAAGCTTCCAACACTGAAATGGCATCGGCCTTTGCGTCATAGACGGTCACGGCACTGCCATTGCCAGCCCAGTGACGGCCTGCACCTCTGTCGCCGGCTGTGGCACGGCGGATGCCCGCTGCACAGCGCAACTGGTCCTCCGGCGTTTCGCCTTTGAACACGTGACTGACTTCAAACATGGCGCTGTCCGCCATGCCGCGGTCTGCATTGCGCTGCGCGCCACGCATCAGGTTGGGCAAGAGCGATGGGCGCATGTCCGACATGTCAGTGGAGATCGGGTTTTCCAATTGTAGGGCGTCAGCGCCGCCACCGAAATGTTCCGCATCCGCCTGGGGGATGAAGGACCATGTCACCGCTTCCACCAAGCCACGGCTTGCCAGCGCACGGCGGGCGTTGCGGGTGCGGATCTGGCCTGGCGTGAGCACAGGCTGGCCGACCGTGCCCGTGGCGGGCAGGGGTTGCGGCGCAATGCGATTGACACCGTGGATGCGCATGATTTCTTCGACGATATCGGCCTTGCCGAACACGTCTGGCCGCCAGCTGGGCACGGCCACTTTGACCGTATGGTCATTGTCCGGGGAGGGCATGCCGGCCACCCAGAAACCGAGCAGCGTGAGAATGCCCTTCATCTCGACAAATGGGATGTCGATAGAGGTCAGGCGCTTTACTTCAGAAATCGGGAAGTCGATCACGAATTCGGGCTGCGGCACCTCACCAGCGACGGTGATGAGGGTGGGTGCGCCGCCGCAAATGTCCATCACCAGTTGTGTGGCCATGTCGAGGCCCGGCACCATGAAGGCGGGGTCCACGCCACGTTCGAACCGATAACGCGCATCTGTGATGATGCCCAGATCGCGGCCTGTGCGGGCCATGGTGAGAGGGTCCCACAGCGCGCTTTCGATCAGCACATCCGTGGTGGTTTCGTCACAACCGCTCTCTTCGCCGCCCATAATGCCCGCGATGCTTTCAAGGCCGCGCTCGTCATAAATGCCGAACTGGCCTTCCTTCATGGCGTAGGTCTTGCCGTCGAGCCCGAGGATGTCATCGCCATCATTGGCACCGCGCACTTCCAGATTGCCCTGCACCTTGGCAGCATCGAACACGTGCAGGGGGCGACCACGGTCGAACGTCATGTAATTGGTGATGTCCACCAGCGCGTTGATCGGGCGCAGGCCGATGGCCATGAGGCGCTTCTGCATCCATGCGGGGGATGGGCCATTCTTCACGCCTCGCACAAGGCGCAGGCCGAAGGCGGGGCAGAAGTCCGTCGCATCCGGTGCTATGGTAACATCCACGGGGCACGCGCCTTCGCCGGTGATCGATTGCACGGCAGGGGTCTTCACTTCGCCAATACCGTAAGCCGCTAGATCGCGGGCAATGCCACTGACGCCCAGCGCATCGGGTCTGTTCGGCGTGATGCCGATTTCGATCACTGGGTCGTTGAGGCCGGCATAGTCGGCAAAAGGCGTGCCGACGGGCGCATCGTCCGGCAGCGAGATGATGCCGTCATGCTCGTCAGACATTTCCAGCTCTCGCTCAGAACACATCATGCCGAAGCTCTCGACACCCCGGATCTTGCCGACGGACAGGGTCACATCGAGACCAGGCACGTAGGTGCCTGGAGCTGCAAACGTGCCGATCAGGCCGGTCGCCGCATTGGGCGCGCCGCATACCACTTGAACGGGGTCGCCCGTGCCAGTGTCGACGGACAGGACGCGCAGCTTGTCAGCGTCCGGATGCTTCTCGGCGCTCAGCACCTTTGCGATCACGAAGGGCTGGAGCGCGGACTTGTCATCCACGTCCTCAACCTCAAGGCCGATCATGGTCAGTGCGTCCGTGATCTGTTCCAGCGTGGTGGTGGACCGGTGAGGGCGATGCTGATCCAGAATACCAATCCAGCAGTTGTTGCACCTGATACGAACAAAGTTCTTGAAGGCTTGCGTCGAGATGATTTGTTCCTCGTCGTGCATGAGCAATTCATGACCGAAACCGCTGCCTTGGCCGACATTGTGTTGCCGGCCACAATGTTTCTTGAGCATGATGACCTTTATCAGGGGGGTG
>JBCBZX010000261.1:0-4340 GCA_039815105.1 Pseudomonadota bacterium | reverse complement strand
TGGCAAAAATCACTCTGACGCCGGAACGTATGGGCTTGTCGGCATGGTTATATGAGAAGGGAATCGTCACAGAACGGGTCGAGCATGAAAGTGGCAATGTGAGCTTTGAAGTTCGGTTGTCACACAGCGACCACGCCGCGTTTTTGGCCAGAATGAACGCTTAGCGCTCCGCCTTTTTCGCCTCCTGCCAGAGTGCCTCCATTTGAGGTAGGGTGGCGTCCTCAAGGGAGATGTTCTGGCCCAACAACCCGCGCTCAATATGGGCAAACCGCCTCGAAAACTTGCGGTTGCAGCCCCTTAACGCATCCTCCGGGTCCACATCGACGTGCCGCGCGAGGTTGACCAGTGTGAACAGCACATCTCCGATTTCCCCGGCCACATCCGCCTTCGAGCCCTCTGCCAGCGCGTCTCGCGCTTCAGCGATTTCTTCTTCCAACTTGTCGAGAACCAGGGCCGGATCATCCCAGTCAAAGCCGATTTTTGCGACTTTGTTCTGTATTTTCTCGGCGCGAGTGAGCGCGGGCAGGGCATCCGGTACATCATCAAGAATGCTCACCGTTTGAGATGAACTTTCGTCGCCCAAGGCTTGGCGCCGCGCCGCACGATCTGCTTTTTCCTGTGCCTTGATGCGCTCCCACGTTCCCTTGGCCATGCCGGCAGTACGGGCCTGCACGTCGCCGAACACATGAGGGTGCCGTCGGATCATCTTTTTCGTAATGCCTTCCACCACATCTTCAAAAGTAAAATACCCGCCCTCGGCCGCCATTTGGGCGTGATAGACAACTTGCAGCAGCAAGTCGCCCAATTCCTCTTCAAGATTGGCCATGTCATTCTTGGCTATGGCATCGACAACTTCATAGGCCTCTTCCAGCGTGTAGGGCGCAATGGACGCGAAATCCTGTTCCTTGTCCCACGGGCAACCCGTTTCACCATCACGCAAGGCGCCCATTATTTCGACCAGGCGCTTCGGGTCTCTGGATGGCTCCATATTAGGCTCCTTCATTGTGTCGGAGCATTAGGTGCTCAAGGCCATGAAAATGATACCGGTTGGCATAGATGGGCTGCTCGGCGAACTCGAGATTGGGAAAGCGGTTGAAGAGTGCGGGTAGGGCGATCTTCAACTCCATCCGCGCAAGCGGCGCTCCTATGCAAAAGTGAATGCCGCCACCGAAACTCACATGGGCAGCGTCGGTTCGCTCTGGATGAAAGTGCCTTGGTTCATGAAACCGCGTTGGGTCCGTGTTCGCCGCGCCAAGCAAAAGCCCGATCGTGTCTCCGGTTTCCAGCTTCACACCATAAGCTTCGCATGGCTCCAAGGCATAGCGAGTGAACATGTGAAGTGGAGCTTCAAAACGCAGCAATTCCTCGCAAATGGCGTCGCTGCCGGCGTTCAGCTTGTGGGCATTGGTGCCATTCTCCAGCAAGGCCTTCGTGCCATTGCTGATGGCGTGTACGGTCGCCTCATGGCCCGCATTGAGCAGCAGGATCGCAGTCGTCACCAGCTCGTCTTCCGACAAGGTTGCGCCATCCTCCGCATTCACCGTATGGGCCAGCATCGATATAAGGTCTTCTTGTGGCTCCGCTCGCCTGGCGGCGGCGATATCGCGAATATAGGCCGAAAAATCTTGGGTCGCGGTCACTGCTGCGTCTTCGACGGCGCGACTTCTGCCAAACTGATACATGGCCACCATGGCATGGCTCCACGCCAAAAGGCGGTCTGCATCCGCGCCGGGCACGCCGAGCAAGCGGGCGATTGCAAGAACAGGAATGGGTTCGGCATATGCCGGCAGCAGGTCAAACGACTTTTCATGCCGCGCAATATCATCCAGCAGCGTATTGGAAAGCTCAATCAACCATGGTTCCAGCGCTGCAATTTGCCTTGAAACGAATGCCCGGTTCACAAGCCGCCGCAATCTTGAATGCGCAGGTGGCTCCAATTCCAGCATGGAGCGGCTCTCAAAATCGTAGAACGGAGCCAAGTGTTCGGGCGGCTCCGTTTTAAGGTGTGCCGGCATCTCGCGGCCAAAGCGCTTGTCGCGCAGCAGATTCGACACGGCGTCAAAGCTGGCAAAGCAAACATGGCCGTACGCATCCCAATAGAATGGCTGTCCAATCGCGTGGAAGCGTTCGTATGCCGCAGCAGGATCCTGCACAAAGCTGGAATCTGAAGGATCGATGCTGACTTTTGGAATTGCGACGGTGGAAGTGTGTGCCATGCCCGATTCTAGCAACATGGCATCGCAGGGGCCATTGGCCAAACCAAGAACCCACATCGTTCCATTACTCGGTCAACATGAACCCACAACACGTCAAAACCGGCAATTGTCCAGCTCGGGTGCCACGATTACATTTCCCGTATAATATATATTATGGAACTAAGATGCCTAACGCAACTGAGCACACGTTTGCGGCGCCTTGGTTTCAATTAGTGTTTTTGCTCAGTGGCTTACCGGTGATCTGGCTGCATTCCATCAACTCTAACGATTGCCGAGCAGACCTTGGAACATAGTGACCGCGCTCGAAGGCTCCATTCAAGGCGCTTGCCTGAGATGTCTATAGTCAACTGACAAAAGCCAATGCTCGGAAGTGAAATCGTCGATCACCGAAGAAGCCCACGCAGGCAGCTTACTACTGGCCAATTGCTGTGGTGCGTTTTGAGGCCAGAGCTTTGCCAGCACGGTGGCTGCTTCATCGTGTGGTAGCAGCTCCACAGCTCATTGGGCGCTCATAGCAGCGTGACAGGCCAACAGGTCTGAACCAAACGTGCCGATGCGGGTCAAAGCTCATCGAGCCAGAATGACATGCCGTCATAGGCTGGCTCAACATGGTCCGGTGTTTCTGACTTGACCACCTCATAGTCGAGCGGCGTATGCATGTGGGTCAGAACAGCGCGCTTGGGCGAGAATTGCTCTATCGCTTCCAGCGTTTGCCCAACTGAGAAATGGCTAATGTGTGGCTTCCACTGCAACGCATCAACAATCCACAAATCAAGATTGCTCAATGCGTCATGGCTGTCGTCATGCACGGCTGAAATGTCAGACGAGTAGGCCACGTCGCCAATCCGAAAGCCCAGCGAGATGATGGCCGCATGGTGTTGCGGAAACGGTGTGAAGGTGAGGGAGCCCCCCTCTCCTTCGATGGTCACCGGCGTGCCAACACAGATCTCATTGGCATCCAGGATTGGCGGATACAGGCTGCCCTGAGGCGTTGTAAAACAATAGTCAAAGCCGCTGTGAAGGCGCTCCAGCATCGGCGCATCGGCATAAATTTGGACCCGTTGCCGCTTGTTTATGACGAAGGCCCGTAGATCATCTATGCCGTGGCAATGGTCTGCATGGGGGTGCGTGTAGAGAACGCCATCGGCCCAACCCACATTATGGCGCAAAACTTGTTCGCGAAAATCAGGCCCGGTGTCGATGATCACGGTCGTTTTCGCATTGCCGGTAAACCCCTCCACCAACACAGATGGTCTTGTGCGGCGGTTTTTGGGGTTGGTCGGGTCGCAAGCGCCCCAGTCGCCACCGATGCGTGGCACGCCCGGCGACGAGCCACAGCCCATAATCGTGAGCCGGATGCGTTCTGCGGGCTTCACGCAGCAATCCCCGGTTTTGGCACCCGATTGAACAGTCGAAAGAAGTTCTGTGTCGTCTGTGAAGCCAAATCTGCATAGTCTAGCCCCCTCACCTCGGCGACTATTTTCGCTGTTTCCACTGTGTAAGCCGGTTCGTTGCGCTGGCCGCGGTGTGGCGTTGGCGCAAGATAAGGCGCGTCAGTTTCTACCAGAATGCGATCCGCCGGCAGCTCGGCGGCCAGATCGCGAAGCTCTTGCGACTTTTTGAACGTGATGATGCCGGAAAACGACACGTACAGGCCAAGTTCTATCCCAGCCAGCGCCAGATCGCGCCCCGAGGAGAAGCAGTGCAAAACCGCCGTAAATGCTCCCCGGTCCATCTCATCGCGCAAAATGGTTTCCATATCCGCGTCGGCATCCCGGCTATGAATGACAAGAGGAAGGCCCGTCTTTCGGGCGGCATCAATATGCACTCTCAGGCCCGCCGCCTGCGCGTCCCGTGGGGCATGATCGTAAAAATAGTCTAGCCCCGCCTCACCTATCGCAACCACCTTTGGTCGTTCAGCCAGAGCCAGTAGGTCATCAACCGTAATGTCGGCTTCTTCACCGGCATTATGGGGGTGGGTGCCGACCGAGCAAAAGACACTGTCATGGGCTTGGGATATTCAAACAAGCACGGCCCCGAACAAGGATTACGTTCCCCAAAAAATCAGAAGTGTGGACGATATAGAAGCAATCACTGGATTCGATCTCTTCCCTGACCTTGAAG
>JBCBZX010000217.1:0-5286 GCA_039815105.1 Pseudomonadota bacterium | reverse complement strand
TCCACCACCGCCTGGTAGCCGGCCAGATTGGCCTGGCTCGACAGAACATCCATAACTTGCGCCCGGGTGATACGCGGCATGAACTCCATGGAAAATGCAGACAGCCCGGCTTTTGCCATCGCAGCAACATCTTCCTCGGCGCCGTAAGGGTCCATGGTCGCGAGAACCACTGCGCCCTTTTTGTAAGTCTTGGCCACTTTGGGCTCTGGTCGCCGAACGCGCAAAACAATGTCGGCATCTTTCCCACCCGTCGCCGGTACAATCTGAGCGCCAGCCGACGCGAACACACCATCGGGAACGCGCGACTTCTCACCGGCACCCTTCTGGACACTCACATCAATGCCCATCGCCACTAGCTTCTTGATCACGTCTGCCGAAACGGCGACTCGTGTCTCATCAGGATGGGTTTCACTTGGGATGAATAGCTTCATGGCAGCACCTCATATTTATCGCCGGTGCTTTGCGCTCGACCAGCGACCGGTGCGCAAAGAGTTAGTTGCGTTGAAGGCTGCCCGCGCTTCGCCGCAGGCAGAGAGATAGGCCAATTGTTTCAAATGACCATGGAACGAACTGAAAGAGCTCGCTAGAGCAGGAAAATTGCCATGGCGATCAGGACCACGACCACGACAATCGTGCCCCATTTGGTTAGCCCGGTGAAGAAGGCAAACGTCCGGTTGTGCTCGGAGTAATCCATCTTCGCACCCATCTCCACAGACTTATCTTCCGGTTCACTTGCCATTCTTACTGACCCCAAAAATCAACATTTGGGAATTCGATACACAATGTGGCGGAAGCCCGCAAACGCTTAGCGCACGCTCGTCAACAGCTTGTGAAAAATAGGACGAAAACGAAAAAGCGCGGCATGATCCGCGCCTTCAAATAGCCGCCGCATGCCGAGCCCTAAGTGCGCAGCATTGTGAACGAGCGGCCATCAGGGTTCTGGCAGCTCATCACCGTCGATTGGTAACGACAATTGGCCGAACTTTCCGTTCCCGCAGCCGTCTTGAAACTGATCGCCACACTGTCTGTGCCGAACGTGCGGTAGGTGCCCACGGCAACGCTCTGGCCGGTATCCGGCGCGATGGATTGGAATTGACCATCCCTAAATTCGGCGGTGAAGTTGCCAGCCGAGTCGCGCCAGTTGCCATTCACCTGCTGAACACCAAAAATCGGTGGCGCTTGAGTCACAGGACCGGAGGAACGTACGAAGGTCCGGCCGCTATTGACTGACGTGCAGCCAACCAAGGCAACGCCAGCAATCGCGCAAGACAGCGTCGCCATTGCTTTTGAAGAGATAATTTTCCGCATCTTTTTACCTTTGAACACACATACAATCGAAGGTGGGCATCAAACTTCGCTCAAATTCGACGAAAAGTCACCCTTTCAGGCCGACCTGCCCCAAGGCTTCTGCCTGCCTTGTGGCGAGAATGTCACGGTCGAAGGCCTCAATCTCCTCATTAAACATGCGGAAGAAGTTCAGTCGCGCATCGAGATGCAGAAACACTGAGCCAAGGCCGATGGCCGCCCTATCCATGAACACAAACTCACGGGGTATCGTCACCGGCCCCTTGGCCCGCAACTCTTGGTGCACCTTGAACGCTTCCTCGCGGCCATAAGCGCCCGGCTTTATCCCGTCTGCGATTGTCCGCACCCTGTCATCAAGCAAGGGTCCGTATATGAACCTTGCCCAGACGGTCAACACATCGGCCAGCTCTTGGGTCAGCCCACGAAACCCCCACGTCTCAAACGCGTGCATAATGCGCTCTCGATCATCGGCCAAAATGCCATGATACAGATCGATGACCCCTTGAACGAAGTCAGCGGGGAAGATGCGGATGCAGCCATAGTCCAGAAGGTTAAGATGGGTTGGTGCACCGGCTTCATCGGTGGCGGCGGTGTAATTGCCAAGATGCGGGTCACCATGGATAACACCGTAGTGCGCGAACGGGTGCCACCACGCACGGAACATGGCTGTGGCCAGGCGATTGCGGTCTTCCTCCGAATTCTCCTTGAAAGTTAGCAGCTTCTGGCCTTCCAGCCATTCAAGCACCAGAAGCCGATTGGTGGACAATTCGGACTGCACCCGGGGCACCCGGACCAGCGGCTCGTTCTTGAGAATATCTGCGTATAGACGCGCATGCTTCGCTTCGCGCTCATACTCCAGCTCTTCACGCACACGTTCGGCGATCTCTTCCTTTATCTCCGACGCGTCGATGGCACTTTCCATGCGCTTGAAGAGCGAGAACAGCATGTTCAATTGGCCGATGTCGGCCTCCACGGCACTGGCCATATCGGGGTATTGCAGTTTCACCGCCACATTGCCAAAGCCAGCCACCCGACCTTTGTGCACCTGGCCCAACGACGCGGCGGCCACCGGCTCTTTATCAAAGACTTCGAACTTCTGCTCCCAGCCGCGCCCCAGCTCCGCCACCATGCGCCGCTTCACAAATGCCTTGCCCATGGGCGGAGCATCGTTTTGCAGCTGCGCCAGCTCGGCGGCGTATTCGGCGGGCACGGCCTCAGGGATGGTGGCAACCAGCTGCGCCACCTTCATGATGGGACCCTTCAGCTGGCCTAAGGCAGCCGCGATCTCAGCGGCATTGGCATTGGTGTCCAACTCACGTCCGAAAAGGCGATTGGCAGCCATTTTCGCAGCGATGCCCCCCATGCCCGACCCCACGCGGGCATAGCGCCCGGCCCGGGCAGAAAAACGATTGCGCTCCGCGTCGGTGGCGGGTGGGGCAGATGAAGAGTGTGCGTCAGTCATACCTTGCCATGTAGCCATGTGGTCGCCGGGGGCAAGCGCAACTGACAACGCCCACCTGCCCATGAGGTCGCAGGTTTCGGAATGCGCAGCCTCTCCAGCCGTGGCAAATCAAAGCCAACCAAACACAGGCACAGACAGTGAGGTCACCAGATGACATTTCAAATTACCCCGCTTGATGCAGAGCTATTCGCCCATATTCCGTCCATGTCCGACCAGCAACTGGCCGCCGCGAACATAGACCGGCAGGTGGTGAGCGCCTTCCCCGGCACGCCTTGCCGGGTAACTTTGGACGATGCGACGGTTGGAGAGACGGTGTATCTGCTCAATTGGACACATCTGCCGGAGGGCAGCCCCTACCAGGCAAGCCATGCCATATTCTTCCGCCCTGACCGGAAGGCGTTTACTCCAAAACCGGGCGAAATACCGCCGGTCCTCACACGACGCCCCATCTCCATACGCGGATACAATTCCGCCCACCGGATGATAGATGCCCAATTGGCTGAAGGAGACGCAATTGCCGACGCCATTGCCCAAATGTTTGAGATCGATGCGGTGGAGTACATCCATTTGCACAATGCCAAGCCGGGCTGCTTTGCGGCAAAAGTCGTCAGGGCTTAGAGTCGGCAATTGCCAGCTTGGCATAGCAGTGGCCGTCGGCTAACGGACAGCCATGCTACGGGACTTTTCCATCTCTGCCTTATCGACCGGTCTTTTGGCGGCCTTTGTTGGCTTCTCATCATCATTTGCCATCGTTTTGGCAGGGCTGACAGCAGTGGGGGCAACAGAGGTTCAAGCAGCCTCCGGCCTTATGTTTGCCTCCATCGCCATGGGCGGTTGCTCGATTTGGTTTGCAATAGCCACCCGCACCCCTGCCGCCGTGGCTTGGTCAACGCCTGGGGCAGCTTTTCTAGCCGCTTCACCGGCTCTGGCCGGAGGTTTTGCAGAAGCGGTCGGTGCCTTGATCGTGTGCGCATTGGCCATTGGCCTCACCGGAATTGTGCCTGCTCTTGCCCAGGCTGTGGCAGCCATACCCAAGAGCATTGCGAGTGCGCTTCTGGCCGGCGTGATTTTCAAATTATGCCTGTTCCCAGCACTCGCCTTGGGACAAATTCCATTTCTGGTAATACCGGTTCTGCTCGCTTGGGGTGTCGGCCTGATGGTCCACAGACTGGCGGCCGTGCCATTGGCCGTCGCAGTCTTTGTTGGCGTCCTGTTCTTCGCCGTGCCAACACCGGAGGGCACTGGCGCACAATTGGCTGCGGCTCTGGTGCCCCAGCCAGAACTTGTAAGACCCGTTTTTGACTGGAGCTCTGCGCTGTCAGTCGCCTTACCGCTCTATCTTGTAACCATGGCTGGGCAGAACATTCCTGGCTTCACAGTGCTGGAGCTCCATGGCTACACGGTGGACCGACCAAGGCTCCTGCGCAGAACCGGCATGGCAAGCTTGATGACGGCGCCGTTCGCGGCGATCCCGGTGAATATGTCCGCCATTACAGCCGCCATGATGAGCGGCGAAGACGCCCACCCCGATGCAGCAAGGCGCTACTGGTCCACCATTGTCTGTGGTATTTCCTATGTGGTGCTTGGTGTGCTTGCAGGCTTCGTCACTGCGGCGGTCAGCTTCGCGCCACCGCTCCTCGTCACCAGCGTAGCGGGCCTGGCGCTGTTCCCGGCCCTCATCTCGTCGCTGAAGGCGGCATTTGAAGACAAGTCGGGCCTGGAAGCCCCAGCCGCAACATTCATCCTGACCGCCAGTACCATGAGCCTATTGGGCATCTCAGGCGCATTCTGGGGCCTGCTGGCAGGCGGGATGCTTTGGTTTGGCTTGCGACGAAACTAGGTGCGCTACGCCCCCTGCGCCTCCAAAGCTTCAATCTCATCAATGAAACCTTCGATCACACCGAGGCCCTTCTGCCAGAAGTCTGGGTCGCTTGCATCGAGGCCGAATGGGGCCAGAAGTTCCGAATGGTGCTTGGTCCCGCCAGCCGCCAGCAGATCGAAATATTTGTCCTGAAAGCCCGCTTCAGCATTCTGGTAGACTGCATAAAGCGAGTTCACCAGACAATCGCCAAACGCATAGGCGTAGACATAGAATGGCGAATGGATGAAGTGTGGAATGTACATCCAAAACGTTTCATAACCATCATTGAGCTTAATGCTTGGCCCGAGGCTCTCGCCTTGCACGCTCATCCACAACTCGTTCAGCTGCTCACCAGTCAGCTCGCCCTCCAGCCGGGCCGTGTGGACCTTTCTCTCGAACTGGTAAAACGCCATCTGGCGCACAACAGTGTTGAGCATGTCCTCAACCTTCTGGGCCAACATGGCCTTGCGCTGCTTGGGCGTTTCGGTCGCGTCGAGCAGAGATTGGAAGGTCAGCATTTCACCAAACACCGATGCTGTTTCTGCCAGCGTGAGGGGTGTGGGTGCCATCAAAGCTCCCTGCTGCGCAGCTAGGCACTGGTGCACACCATGGCCCAGCTCATGGGCCAGCGTCATCACATCGCGGGGTTTGCCCATAT
>JBCBZX010000208.1:0-5572 GCA_039815105.1 Pseudomonadota bacterium | reverse complement strand
TTGTCGCATCATTTGATGGGTTCCCAAACCCCAGAAACTGACCTGCAAGCCGTTCCTTTGGCTGAAAATGTCTGGCCGTCCACGCTGCCAGAATGCGAATATGGCCTGCAAGTGGTGGCGCCCACCCGATAGGGCGTAGATGCTCTGACTTCGCCAGCCACCAGGGAGCCTTCAGTCCACTCTACGGCAACATTCGGCAAGGTCTCTTCCAGCGCACGAAACTCTGCGCTCAAAGCGGATTTTCGTGCGGCCGGCGACAATGTGGCAAAACTGGCTGGTGGAATAATGCCTGGGCTGAGTGCCGCCAGAGCTGCGGCGCCCACGTTTGAGGAAGGTTCCGATTGCAGGCTAAGTGCGGACGTACCACCGCCAGAAGACAGGCAGCCGGAAAGTGTCAGCCCGGCACACAGCAAGATTGCTCGTTTCACAACGGGCATATCGAACCAAATATCTTGCGGCCAACATTCATACGTTCAGGCTACTCCAGCGGTGCGGCGTCGGCAATGCGGGTCAAGACCGGACGCCACGCCCGGCGGGCAAGCTAAGTCTTGCGCGTAGCCCACCAATGTCTGCCCGATCTAAAACAAGAGTGCCGCCATAGGCATCGGCGATATCGGCGGCGATGGCGAGGCCCAAACCGGAGCCGGGCTGGGTTTCATCCAGCCTGCGACCCCGCATCAGCGCCTGTTCAACTTCATCGGCACCAAGTCCGCTTCCATCATCGCAAATGGTGGTGATCAGCATTCCTGAAACGACGGAGATACCGACCTTCACCTCACGGGTTGCATGGCGGGCCGCGTTCTCAAGAAGGTTGCCAATCGCCTCCTCATAGTCCTGAGCGTCGCCGACAAAATGTCCCGCCTCACGGCTGTCAAATTCAATAGTTCGATCGCCATGCAGTTTCTGCATTACGCGAACCAATCTCTCAACCAGGGGACCCGCCCGGACTTGTCGCCCCAGACCATCGCCTCCGGCGGCGATCCGCGCACGGTCGAGATATCGTTGAACGGAGGTTTTCATTGCTGACGTCTGCTCGCTCACAATGGCGCCGGGCACCTTGTTTTGAGCCGCTTCATTTTGCAGCACTGCAAGCGGTGTTTTGAGCGCATGTGCAAGGTTACCCACTTGGCCACGTGCGCGTTCCACCACTGACTTGTTGCCTGCGATCAGTTCATTGAGGGAAACCACCAATGGCTCAACCTCGGTTGGGACACGCTCATCTATTCGGTCTCGCTCACCTGTTCTAATATCGCTTATCTGCTGCGAAATCTCGTCCAAAGGCCGCAAACCAAAACGTACAGCGAGTATGTTTGCTACAATCAGAAACGCAGCCAACGTGCCAACAGACAGCGCCAGCCAAAAGGTGAAGCTGCGGACGCGTGCGGCGGGAAGGGAAGTTGGGCCGGATACACGGAACTGCGTTGGGATGTTAGCATCGCCCAGAAAAATACTGGTTTCGAGCACACCCAACGCCATGCCGGCGGGCCCTTCACTGCCGACCCAAAACCGTTCGAACTCGTTTTCAAAATTCTGGTCCGCAGGCGGCTGCAGGTCCGCCAGATCCGCGCCAGCTAGTGATAAGGATCTGAAAACTTCAGCCCCATCCCCAACCGTCGATGCGCCATTGACCTGCCAGTACCAACCCGATGCCGGTTGCGTAAATCCTGGGAATCCCGCGTCCGATGCGGCAATTATGTTGCCGGACCCATCGAGCACCGTCTGGGCGACAATGGCGAGCAAGTGGGTTTCCAACAGTTCACGAAACGCTCGCTGTTCCGACCGCTGATAGCTGGTACCAAGCGCAACGACAATAAAAACCGAGCCCAGCAACGCCACGGCAGTCGACAGCGCCAACAAACGACCTGTGAGAGATCCGAAGAGACGGCGCTTTAGGTTCACGCTTGCGCCGACAACCGGTAGCCAAGGCCTCTGACGGTTTCCAGATTATCTGTGCCAAGCTTCTTGCGCAGGCGACCGACAAAGACTTCGATGGTGTTGGAGTCACGATCAAAGTCCTGGTCATACATATGCTCTGTCAACTCGGTCCGGGACACGATCTGGCCCTGGTGATGCATCATATAGCTCAGCAGCCGGTACTCATGGGATGTGAGCTTAACATCCGCATCGTTCACGGTGACACGGGCTGCACGTGTATCGAGCACAATCTCCCCGCAGCGCAGTTCATTGGCGGCGTGGCCTGCCGCACGACGAATAAGCGCACGCACCCGCGCCAACAATTCCTCCATATGGAAGGGCTTGGCCAGATAGTCGTCAGCGCCAGCATCTATGCCAGCAACCTTATCACTCCATCGGTCGCGAGCCGTCAGTACCAAAACCGGGAACGCTCTCCCGTCCTTACGCCAGGCCTCCAAGATCGTGAGGCCATCCATCGACGGAAGACCGATATCCAGAACCGCCAAATCATAAGGCTCGGTATCTCCGAGAAAGTGGCCATCCTCGCCGTCGGTCGAGGCATCGACAACATAACCCGCATCTACCAAGGCGTCCTTGAGTTGTCGGTTCAGGTCGACATCGTCTTCCACCACGAGCACACGCATGGTCGCTTCTCCGCATCAGGCTGTCTGTGTTTCATTGATGTCTCCCGCGTGGCGTCAGGTCAATGGACTGACGAAAACGTGGCGTGGCTAAGACGCAGGTACAACCATCGTCACGCGTTTGCGTGGACCATCGTCCGAAGACTTCAGAAGCACGACTTCGCATACGTCTTGGCCACCCTTGTTTGACAGCTTGGCTGAAATAACTTGTGCATCTTGCTGAGCAGCGACCGATTGCGCAACGGCATTGCAATTGGCGGCATGGGCAGCCGACATTGGCAAGGCGATGGTCATAGCGATCACGATACTGGAAACAGTTTTCATCATGCGGCACCCATAGGCCTTGCCGTATGAATGCAAGCTGAACAGGCGTAGGCACCGATCAATTGCAAACCTCACGCCAGACGGCATTGTGCGTTTTGACTTCATTTATCGTGTCGGGCGTATCGGCAACCGACCAATGGACAGGCTGGAATACTGAGCACACGCCCTCCCATCCATCAGTCGCGCCGGAACCCATCGTTACGCAGCCGCTCGACGTCAGAAGCGCGGCCAAACCTGCGAAAAGTCTGAATGCGCAAGTGCCGGAGCTTTGCCAGGCGGTCGCCAACTCGGGTTTGGCGCTGTCTCTCACGCAAAAATCCGGCGACCGCCACACAGGATCGAACCAAGAGCCAAAAGAGGCCCCAAAGCGTGTTTGGCACCTCAAACTGCACCAGAATGGACGTCGGAGCTCCAAGGCTCAGCTGGATGGATTTGAATGCGTTTTTCGGCTGTCAGTCTACCGTAGAGTGCCACCAAGCCCGCAATGACCGTCGCTAGCTCGGTGAGACGTTCAGCCAGCAATTGTTCGGCTCCAGCACCGAATGGCATTCCGAAAAACGAAAGTGCAGCGCCGATGATTGCCGCTGCAGATGCCCAAATGGTTTTGGACGTATACCAGGGTTTTGTCTGATCCATAATCGTTTCTTTCAGCTAGTGGGTGAAGGTACGAGAGGCGAAAGCGCCAGGGCCTGTGATCGCGCTGATCTGAGCGACCTCCAGTTGGACATTTGGTGGCAGGGCCGCGAGGCCGGACGCATCGAAAAGGGTTTCTGAAACCGTTGCCTGGTGGACAATGGTGCCTGTTGAGCCATCGGCTATCCGCACCAGATAGCTTTCCGTTCGTTCGCTCATCGGAACGTCAAGCTGATCCCAATTATCGGCATCCAAACGATCTCTTCTTGTCCAGCTAAAGATGTTATTTGACAGCCTCAAATGGACGGGGCTTAGGGGCTCAAGACCGCGGATGCCGCCTGCAAATTGCGCAGAGACAGCGTTGGGTGACGACGCCAGATCACCAGACCCAAGGGCACGCCAATTGAGATCAACGCCGCGTTCGGCGTCCTCCAAATTCAATGAAACGAGGGCGTCATCAAGAAGCACAAACCGCGCCCCGGCGACAGCGCCCTGGCCCATCTGTGTTTCCGTCCCGTTTTGCCCCCGCAACAAGCCCGACAACTCATAAAGATTGTCGCCAATCAGTGTTGCGGACCGAAACTGCACCAGCTCCCAGCCAGTGCTCGTTTCGATAGCCGCAACATTGGCGCCATTGAGTATATCGACAGTGGTCTGGGAGGAGAGTTCACCCTGTACAAGCTCGACGACGAGTCTGACTTGCGATGCCCAACGCCATGCGGTGCCTGGGGGCAGCGCGGAAGTCAGGCGGCCGCACACTGCGTTGCGACTTGCGATGGCTCGGCGGCTGAACCCGTCTGTTCCCGCACTGGCATAAAGCCCGAAGCTCCCGCGCCAACGCTTGATCGAGACCGCGCCGAAAACCGAAGCTGTGGTTCC
The DNA here is from genome assembly GCA_039815105.1 of Pseudomonadota bacterium. Taxonomy (GTDB): domain Bacteria; phylum Pseudomonadota; class Alphaproteobacteria; order Rhizobiales; family Rhizobiaceae; genus JBCBXA01. Next base: position 1,181 of record JBCBZX010000208.1, on the reverse strand, counting down.
GGGAAGCCTGGGAAGGTCCAGAAGATTGACATCGGGCGCACCGCCGGAAGCAGGTGGCAAGACCTTTGCGATTGTAACGGCCTCTTGCACTGCCGGCCTAAGCGCCAGCCTGTCCACGGATCGGGCACTTATCGAAATGGCTTCGCCACGCTCAATTTCGGCCACCGCATATTCGCGCCCATCGACTAAAATTGGGTCGCCAGCTGCCAAATCCTCCCACGCAGGCGGCAGGGCGAAACTCACGCTGTCTCTGGTGGCCCACCGGGATCGTAGCAGATCCGATGCGTGACTCTGGGCCATCCCCTCGGACAAGCTCACCGAAAGAGACACATTTTCGGTTCCGACCCCAGCATCGCCGCGAAAAGCTGAGACAGATGCTGCCTCATAGGAAGAGAAGACATCGGCAAACGACAAGTCCAGCCTGCCGGGGAGTTCTGCATCGTCCACCCGCTCATGAGCCAACACCACATCTTCCCCCGCCTCAACCATATCGTCGCTGCCAATGGGTCGAGGCGGTAAACTCCAATCTGCTGACGCAACGCACAATGCATCGCCGCTTTGAGTGATCGATAAGCTCCAGAGGTCTGAGAGCGCTTCTATGACGGACCGAGCCGTGTGGTCACCGTCCAGTAACAATCCATCAATGACACCATCTGCCCGCGTCGCATCGACACCTGACAGGCCACCATCGGCGGCAAGCGCATGCATCAAATCATCCGCCGCGACACCCCCCAGACGGCCCGTGAGCCAGTGTCCCAAATGCCAGTTGCCGCCATCGGTCCAGACATTTTGTTGAGCGGGAAATGCCGGTTGCGGTCGGGCGTCCCATGTCCAAAGATAAATTCTATCTGTGGGCACCATGCCGTTGGTTTGAGCTGCCCAATGGCCCAAATGAGCCTCCAGAAAGCGCCGCTGCGCCAAATCATCTCGACCGCCCCGTGAGTGATAAGGCATCGCATTTTCCGAAGATTTGGGGTCGGGAAAGACGTTTGGCTGGTTGGCCGCGCCATCAACGGCAGGCGCCCCCAGTTCGGTGAACCAAATCGGCTTGGACCCAGGCACCCAAGCGCTGGGACTGGCAACTGCCCATGCAACCCACCGAAGTGCAGCCCACCGAAGTGGCGCAGCCCGAACCCGCAGAGACGCTTGAGGCGATGGAGGACAACACCTCTGCGGTGGCG
>JBCBZX010000272.1:0-4152 GCA_039815105.1 Pseudomonadota bacterium | reverse complement strand
TCACGGCCGGCAAGACAAACCGGAGACCGGCTTGCCCAACGCCGTGCATTATACGCGGGGCGGACCCTGGTTCAAAAACTGGCAGGATGTGGATTATGGTGACGAGTGGCGTGCCGCTGCCACCAAACTGGGGTGGTCGCTGGACGAGGCTGTTTAGACCGATGCCTGACGCTGAAGCCAAATGCATCGTTTGTGGGGCGCATCATTTCACCTTTGAGGACCGCAAGGATGCAAAGGCTGATGGACAGACGGTGAAGATCGCCCTGTGTGAGAATTGCGGCCATGTGCAGATTGCCAATGTGCCCGACCCGGAGAGCCTACGGCGGTTCTATTCAGAGGAATATCGCCTGTCCTTCCGAAGTGCTCGGCACCCCAAACCCAAGCACGTACTGCGCGCGGGTCGCCGAGCTACACAGCGGCTGAAGCGGCTCCGTGGGTTTTTGCGCGAAGGTGACCGGCTGCTTGATATTGGCAGTGGCGGCGGCGAATTTGTATATCTGGCCACCAGGCGCGGTATCAAGGCAAGTGGCATAGACCCGGCCAGTGACTATCTTTCGTTCGCGCGGGATGCCTATGGCATCGACGTTCAGGACACCGAAATCGCGGCACTGGAGCCAGACCGGTCTTTCGATGTTGTCACCATGTTCCACGTGCTGGAGCATCTTCCAGACCCGGCCGCCACCTTCCGCACCGCGTTTGATCTGCTGGCCGATGAAGGCAAGTTTGTGGTGGAGGTGCCCAATCTGGATGCCACCGATACATCTCCGACAAACCATTTTTTCAAAGCGCACATCTCCTATTTTACGAAGACTTCGTTGAAGCGCCTTGCAGCCGCCGGCTTTGATGTCGAAGTCATGGAAGCGGATAAGGTGCTATTTGCCGTCTTTGCCAAGCGCAATGAATGGCGCGACGATCTGGAACCGGCAGCATTTGATTTGCCGGATGGTGGTGCTGTTGCAGCATCGAAGCTGGCCATGAAAAACCGGAACTTCTGGCGGTATATTGCGTCGGGCGGGCCGGTGAACGGCCTGAAGAAACTGGCGCGGGTGGTTGAAGAGCCTGCCTCGGCCTATGGAGCGGGGCCTAAAGAACTGCTCGATAGGTTTTGAAGCGAAGACAGGCGTAGCATTGCTTTGGCTGGAGTTTCCCGTAGCCGGCCGGCCCGCAATTGTCGGCGTTGGTCCCGGGCGATGGCCTCCTTGTCCACCATTGCAGCCATCAATGACCGCCATGGCCTGGGTTTTCCCGCTTTGCGCAGCCACCGGTCAAACGGCATGCTGTCAAAATCGTCCAGCCTGTCGCGCAGCCGAGCGAAGCGGCTGTTCGGGTTCTCCGCCAGCTCATAATTTCCGTATACATCGCGTTTGAGAAATTTGAGATGCCAATAGGTGAAGGCCCCAAACTGGCGCGTGGAGCGGTTTTTGGCGAACCGCTCGAACCTGGGATCATGGTGGAAGAAGCTCTCATCACTGATCCGGAAAAAACCAATATCGCCTTTGCCGGAGATCGGAGCATTGAGCAGGACCTGCGGCTCTGCCGATAGCTGGCCCTTGGGGTGGATCAGATTGATGCCTGAAAATGCCAGCAACTGATCTTGCCTCAAATTCTGCCGCGCCTGTCTTGCCAATGCCCGCCATGGTTGCTCGATGGCCAAATGATCGTCATCGAGTTTGGTAACTATGGTGCATTTCGTCTGGGCTAGAGCGAAATTGGAATAGTTGACAATGGAATGGGGCGAACTTGGATCGGTCGTTTTGTGACCTTCGCTTCCCGGGGGAAACACCCTGTCTTGATAGTGGAATATGCGAAGCTTGGGGCCGTATTCAGCTCTCATGGTGCGCAAAATGGTTTCGGTCGCGTCGGTGCAATTGTTGAAGACGGCCACAATCTCATCGACCTCGTCAATGTGACTGCGAATGGTGGCTTCCAGAAACTCAGCACCGTTCTTTATGCGCATGAAGGCGGATATGCCTTCCCTACGTTGGGCAGGATTGAGGTCTGGAGGTGCAAAGCTGTAACCGGACACGCCGGTTACAACGTCGTCAGACATAGCGGACGCTCAATATCTCATAGGAGCGGGCGCCGGCGGGCGCTGCAACTTCGATGGAATCGCCTTCGCTTTTGCCAATAAGGGCGCGGGAAATGGGTGACGAAATGGACACTTTGCCTTGCTTTACATCGGCTTCCTGGTCGCCAACGATCTGGTAGGTTTTTGTCTCTTCGGTGTCTTCGTCTTCCAACTCAACAGTGGCACCGAATTTCACGGTGTCGCCGCTCATCTTGGACACGTCGATCACTTCGGCGCGCGCGATCATATCCTCCAGTTCCGATATCCGGCCTTCGTTCAGGCTCTGCGCTTCCTTGGCGGCGTGATATTCGGCATTCTCTGATAGGTCGCCATGGTCCCGTGCTTCCGATATTGCGGCGATGATATTGGGGCGATCTTCCGCCTGGCGGCGCTTGAGTTCTGCTTTAAGCGCTTCGTTGCCAGCGATTGTCATTGGTACTTTTTCGACCATGTCAGGCCTCCCCAGAAAGGTGCAGTTTGCCGGTTTTCCGGTCCTTCATGGTCTGGCAGCACCAAGGCGCGGCCAGACAAAGAAAAAACGGTCGCCGGTCTGCCGACAACCGCTGATTTGATTTCAGAGCTTCAATATAGGTAGCAGCGTTTGGCTTGTGAAGATGCTGATTGCTCTACGGGCACCTGGCTATTGGTTGCCGATGTCTGAATAAAAGTCTCAAAAATTGAAATTCATTGTAGCCTCGCCGGATGACTTGGCTAATGTCGCTATCCCAAACAAGGTCAAAATCGAGGCTATACCAATGAGTCGAGCCAAAGCTGTGGTTGCAGCCATTCAGGATACCGCCTTGTTCGCCCGCGCTACGCTGGCTTCGCCCGGAGCTGTTGGCGCGATCATTCCCAGCTCTCGATTCAGCGGTCGGTCTATGGCGGAAGCTGCCAAAGCTAGTGCTGGTTGTTCGGTTCTGGAGCTTGGCGCTGGCACCGGAGCTTTCACAAAGGCTTTTTTGTCAGCTGGTATCGCACCTTCTGACATGGTGCTTGTAGAGCGGGACCTTCGGTTCATGCACCTCTTGCGCAAGCTGGCGGTGGGCGCGGAGGTGCTGGGCGATGATGCTTTTGCGCTGGCTGAACAGTGGGCGGCCGATGGGCGCACATTCGACATCATCGTTTCGGGGCTGCCCTTTCTCAACTTTCCCGAGAAGGACGCCCTGCGATTGCGGGACAATCTGTTGCGTTGCTTGGCACCCGAAGGGCGGATTGTGCAAATCACTTACGGTCGAAAATCACCGATTCCTTTGGACGTGAGCGCCGATGGCAGTTTCGAGGTGGGGGCCTTGACGGCACAAAAAGTGGACATTGTGTGGCGCAATTTACCCCCCGCTCACATCTGGCTGTATCATCTGAACTGAAGTTGTCAGCTGATATTTGACCGGCTGGATGCGAGCACGCGCTCGGCTATGATTTCTGCGGTTGCTGCGGAGAGCGTCCACCCCAAATGGCCATGGCCCGTATTGTAGAACACGCCGGGCCGGGCGCCGACGTCTACCTTCGGCATCATTGATGGCATCATGGGCCGCAGGCCCGCCCATGGCACAGCGTGTTCTGTTGAGATGGTTGGGAATAATGTCTCGCACCATTTCACCAGTGGCTTGATGCGATCGTCCCGTATGTCGCGATTGTAGCCGTTGAACTCTGCCGTGCCTGCAATGCGGAAGCGTCGCGGGCCAAGGCGGCTTGATACAATCTTTGCCTTATCGTCGAGAAGGCTCACTTTAGGCGCTGCGGCCTGGCTTTCGGTATCCTCCATCTGCACGGTGATGGAGTATCCTTTGACCGGATAGACATTTACCCGATCCCCCAGCGATGACGCGATATCGCGGCTACCCACTCCGGCGCATACCACCACGGCGTCAAATCGTTCCTCGCCTTTGCCCTGGTCGGAGGACCAGTTGATGCGCACGCCACTGCCCGTGTGGGCGGTTTCCTGGCAATTGGTCTGGTAGCGAAACTGTACGCCCTTGCGCTCGCATGCGGCGGACAGGGCGCGGGTGTAGGAGTGGATGTCACCGGAAAAGTCCGATGGCGTGTAGAAGCCGCCCACAAGGTCAGCCTGGATGCTGGGCTCGATC
>JBCBZX010000423.1:0-2163 GCA_039815105.1 Pseudomonadota bacterium | reverse complement strand
CTGACATGGTTTGGCTGATCATGGCGGCATAATATGCGCGCACGGTCCGCTTGGCACTTACCTGCGAGGTAATTGTTTCACTTTGTCGTTCGGGCGCAGGCTGGGGCTGTTGTTAACAAAGGAGCCGGAAATGCCCTCTCTGACACTCGACCAATCCGTACGCGGCGTGAAGTTCAGCGCACTTGTTCTCATTGGCTTTGGACTTCTGACGGCTGCCGCCGCACACCCGACCATGGCAGCTCCCACCGATTGGGTTCTGCGTGTGATCATGTTCGATCTGAGCCGCGATCTGGCCATCAACACGCCGGAAGAGCGGCTGATGGTTGCCATTTTAGGCGGCATCATATTGGGGTGGGGCGTGACTATTTTCGCCATCGCAGAGGGCTGGTATCGCTCTGCGCCACAAGCGGCGGGTAGAGCTATTGTTACGGCGACCACGGCCTGGTTCGTCGTTGATGGCATAGGGTCCGTCCTGTCAGGTTCCGCCATGAACATCGTTCCCAATATTGGCTTTTTTGCCATTCTGGTTTTGCCGGTGCTGCTCTACAGTGGCCGCAAACAGGCTGCGCCCGCTTAAAGTGATTCTGGGCGGCCATCGGTGAGGAGCCGCCCATGACATCTGTGTCCAACGAAACCGCTCTCATAGTTATCGATGTTCAGAACGATTTTTGCCCTGGCGGCGCACTGGCCGTATCGGGCGGCAATGAAATTGTGCCGACCATTAACGGCTTGTTGGGCCAGTTTGCCGTGCGTGTGTTCACACAAGACTGGCACCCCGGCGATCATGCCTCTTTCGCAGATAATCATGACGGTGCCGAGCCCTATTCGATGACCGAAATGCCTTACGGGCCGCAAGTGCTGTGGCCACGCCATTGTGTCATCGGGTCTGAGGGCGCGGCGTTCCATGCTGATCTGCAAATTGATGAAGCTGACATGATTATCCGGAAGGGCTTTCGTCGGGAAATCGACAGCTATTCTGCCTTTTTCGAGAATGACAAATCCACCCCCACAGGCCTGACCGGCTATCTGCGGGAGCGCGGCGTGAGGAAAGTTGTGCTGGCCGGGCTGGCAACGGATTTTTGCGTCGCTTACTCCGCTCTGGACGCCGCCGGGCAGGGTTTTGGGGTCACAGTTTTAACCGACGCTTGCCGGGGTATCGATCTCGATGGTTCGCTCGCCGCGGCTAAGGCACAGATGGTGGAGCATGGCGTCACGCTCACAACCACTGCCGCATATTTGTAACTGCCAGAACGGATCGCCCCATGCCCCGCCGCCGCCCATTCGCACAGGTTGACGTTTTCGGACGCCGCGTATGTTCCGGCAATGGCCTGGCCGTCGTGCTGGACGGTGAAGAACTGACAGTGGAGCAGATGCAGGATTTTTCGGCATGGTCGCAGCTGGCAGAAGTGACGTTCGTTACATCACCAGAGTCCGATGCTGCTGACTATGCTGTGCGCATATTCGCCGGCCGCACCGAACTGTCGTTTGCGGGCCACCCAACGCTGGGCACGTGTGCAGCTTGGCTCACACAAGGCGGGCGGCCGGCCCGCGAAGGCGTGGTCGTGCAAGAGTGTGGCATCGGATTGGTGGAGATTGATGTGTCCGCCGATGTGCCGGCCTTTGTGGCGCCGCCCACGACAATCGAGGTGATGGCCGATGGGTGGCGAGATGCAATTATAGCCCATTTTGGCCTCGTGGCTTCGTCGGTCACAGCTTGCGCTTCGCTGAACAACGGCCCTGCGTGGTCGGTGATCGAAATGGCCAATGAGGAGCAACTCAGGTCGGTTTGCCTCAGCACACCAAGAGCCGACACGCAGCTTCCCACCAATATGCCCAGAGCGGTCGGTTTTATCGCGCGCAACGCCGATGGTTCGGCAACAGTGCGCATGGTGACGACGGATAATGGCTACACCGAAGACCCGGTTACCGGGTCGCTGAACTCTGCCCTTGCCCATTGGCTGAAATCTCGCGGCGAGTTACCCGAGCAACTCCATGTCAGCCAAGGCCGTGAAGTTGGACGAGATGGGCTGGTGCAAATTCGCAGACGCGGGGATGACGTGCTGGTGGGCGGCGCCGCCGAGGTGCTGATCACCGGTGATGTGCGGCTTTAGACTGGTGCAGTTCATGTCGGTGCGCGTTTTTGGCGACCAATTCTTCCAATCG
>JBCBZX010000092.1:0-10292 GCA_039815105.1 Pseudomonadota bacterium | reverse complement strand
GACGCGGCGGCGGCTGCCGCGCGCGGGCGCCGCGCTCTGCTCGGTTTTCCCACTGAAGTTCAAAAGAAGTTTCACTTTGCGGCTGCAGAAGCGGCCATTGAGACGGGCAGCCACGCCATTGCGGCTGAGGCATTGTCGGTCATCGCAGCGGGTCGAACCACGGCCAAAGACCGTGCCAGCTACTTTATTTTGCGCTCCAAACTGGCCGATGATGCGGGCCGCCGTGGCGATGCGGTAACAGCGCTGGAATATGTGCTTCGTACGGGCTACGAGCCTGCCATTGCGCGCGCTCGGTTTGAGCTGGCGCAACTTGATTATCGCGATAATGCAGCCCCTCCGGAGGAGCTGATCGAAAGGCTGGAGACCCTGGCTGCCGCTTGGCGAGGTGATGAGCTTGAGTTGCACGTGCGACGCACTCTCGGCAGGCTCTACGTGCAAAAGGCAGACCATCGCAGCGCGTTTGAAGCGCTCAACGCGGCCATGGCGCTGGACAGTGAGGCGTCCGTCACCCGCGGCATGTATGGTGAAATGCAGGATGCATTCACCACCATTTTCAGCGGCAGCGAAGGCAAGTTGCAACCGCTGGAAGCCGTTGCCTTGTTTTACGACTTCAGAAATTTGCTGCCCGTCGGCAGGTCCGGGGATGAGCTTGTGCGCTCGCTCGCGACGCAATTGGTTGATTTGGACTTGCTCGACAAAGCGGCTGAATTGCTGGTCCATCAGGTGGACAACAGGCTGCAAGGGGCGGCCAAAGCCCAGATCGCAGCTGATGCAGCCGCCATTTACATGATGAATGAGTCTCCCAGTCGGGCGCTGAACCTGTTGCGGCGCACCCGGCAGTCGCGCTTGCCTCAACAATTGATCCGTCAGCGCCGCCTGCTGGAAAGCGTGGCGTTGAATGAAGTTGGGAAAACAGACCTGGCGGTTGAATTGCTACGTGGCGTGGAAGGCCCCGATGCTGATCAGGTGCGCGGGGATATTTACTGGTCTTCGGGGGATTATGACCGGTCCGCAACGGCCTACGAGGCCAGCCTGGGGGCGCGATGGGCGACGGGCGGGGCCTTGTCCGATGGCGAACGCATGAAGGTCATGCGGGCCGCAGTGGCGCGTTCCCTCGCCAATGACGAGATTGGTTTGGAAGAGTTGCGCCGGAAATATTCTGAGATGATGGCCATGTCCGAGGATGCGACGGCATTCGACATATTGGCTGCACCCGCACAGGATCGTGGTGTGGCATTTGATGCCGTGGCGGATGCGCTGCGGGGTATCCGCGCCATCGACACATTCATGGACGATTATGAAGCCCGCTACATGCGTACACCGCTGGTCGATGATGAAGAAACAACACTGGCCAATGACATCAACCCCGATGAGGCGGCAGAAGAGGGTGAGGACGCCTAGCGTGCAAACCTGGGGCTGCCGCCAAGCGTAGCACGTCAGGTTCCGAAGCTGGCGACCAGCGACCCCGCAAGCAAATGCCAACCATCCGCCAAGACAAAGAAGATCAGTTTGAATGGCAGCGAGATAATGACGGGTGGCAGCATCATCATACCCATCGCCATGAGCACTGATGCGACAACCAAATCGATGATGATGAATGGCAGATAGATCAAAAAGCCGATTTCAAATGCCCTTCTGAGCTCTGAGATCATGAATGCCGGCACGAGTGTCCGCAGCGAAATCTCTTCTGGCGTTTGTGGCGCTGCCTCACCGGCCATATCCATGAAAAGGGCCAAATCCTTCTGGCGCACATGGGCGCGCATGAATTCGTGGAACGGTTTCGCGCCCTCTTCAAACGCTTCTTCAACACTGATTTCGGCTTCGATGAGTGGGACCACCGCCGTGTCGTAGGCCTGGTTCAAAACCGGTGCCATGATGAAATATGTGAGAAACAGCGCCAAGCTGATCATCACCGAGTTTGGTGGCGCGGTTTGAAGGCCGATGGCGGATCTCAGAAGCGACAGCACGACGACAATTCTGGTGAAGGACGTCACCATAACCAGAATGGAAGGCGCAAGGCTTAGAACCGTGATCAGCGCGATGAGCTGGACGGCGCGTCCGGTGACCGTTGCACCTTCACCAAAGTCGATGGAAACGTCTTGTGCAAATGCAGGGCTGGCCAACACCGATACCAGCACCATTGCCGCGGTCGGGGTCCCCAAGAGCATGACCCACAAACGCCATCGCCTGCGGAAGCCGAACGCTGCGCCTCGGTGATGGGCCCCGACTATGTGACGATCATTGGGCAATGCGCCCTCGTGCTGCCAAAAGCGCACGTTGATTCGTGCGCTTCAGCCAGTGTCACGACTTCGCGTCGCCTGACAACTCGTCTAGCAGCCGGTCCATCTCATCTTCCAAAGAAGATCGCTCATCATCCACCGCCTCGTCGCCATCTTCATTCGCCTGTTCGGTGGAAGTGGGCTCTTCTACGACTTTCTCTTCGCGGAACATGGGCACCGAATCATGGGCGCTCTGGACGCTTTCATCGGGAGCGGTAGATGGTTCGGAGCCTGTAGCAACCGTTTCATCCAGCCCCAAATCTGCGGCGAGCGAACTTTCCAGGTCGCCCAGATCAATTTCCGCTTCCAGCGCATCGTTTGCACCTGCCTCGTCGGCCGAGGCTTCCGCAGCAACAGCAGGGGACGGCATGTCGATGGTGTCGGGCACGGGCTGCGGCGGCTCTTCGGCGGCCACCGGTTCAGGCATTAACGGCGGCGTTGGGGCGGCTTCAACCGCGTCCGCCTGAGTTGTGGAAAAGACAGCACTGGCTGCCCCAGTTGCCGCTGTGGTGGCGGCTAGCGCACCGCGCCCAAAGCCCAACTCGCCGCGGGATTCGGCTTCCACCAGCGCCGCGCGGTCCTTTTCGGCTTTTTCGGCAGCCAGCCGCTCAGCCTCGGCCTGTTCACGGGCAACACGGGATGCGGCCTCCGCGCGCTCTTCGGCCTTCCTGCGCGCTTCAATGGCGGCATCGGATGGCGGCAATGCCGGTGCAGGAGCGGCATCGCGGTCAGCCGCGCCAGTTTCTGCGATTGGTTCGGAGGCAGGTTCGGCTGATGTCTTTGCCAGGGGGCCTGCCTTTGCGGATGCCGCCATTGCAGCGCCGGCTGCGGCCACACCTGCAACGGTCCCCACCATGCCTGCCGCCAATCCCTTTGCCCCCTGGGCGGGCTTGGCTGGCTGTTGCGGTTCAGCTTGCGCAGCCTGTTGCGCTTTTTGCTGTTGCGCGGCGCGGTAGGCTGCCACTTGCTCTGGCGTTGGTGCCGGGCGAGGGCGCGGCGTCGGTTGGCCGCGTTGTATCCTGGGCTCGATCACAAGATCGTTGGGCCCCCCGATCATGACAAGATGCTCCACATCGTCCCGGCGCACGAGCACGATGCGTCGCTTCCCATCCACCGGGCTGGCATCCATCACCTGCAAGCGCTGCGCCCGACCACGATTTCCGCCAGCGACGCGAGGCCCCAGGATTTGCCGGGCGAGAAAATAGACAAACAGAATGAGAAGCAGCGCGATCAGGAGCGCAAAGACTGTGGTGGCAATGGGGGCGAAATCCTCACCCACTATACCAGCGAAAAATTCGGTCATCCATCAAACTCCGTACGCACTACTTTTGCCCGACATGATCTGCGGGCATTCAGGTTATCCGTGCCTAATACACCCGGCAAGCCGCAGTAAACGCTTCATTAACCATGATCCCGGCAAAATCTGCCTAGGACAGCGCCAACAGGCGAGTCGACGGAGCACGGGAAATCCGAACATGGACATTGGCGGCATAGGTGTGATCGGCCAGATCAAAGGCCGCATGCAATGGCACAATGCTAGGCAAACTGTGCTGGCACAAAACGTCGCCAATGTGGATACGCCTGGCTATCGAGGTAAAGACTTTCAGCCCTTCAAGGTTGAAAGCCCAATGGACCGGCAATTGGGCATGCGTCCCGTTCAGACAAATCCGCAGCACATGCAAATTGCGGGCAGCTTTGACAACGGCCCCCGGTCATCAAAGGTCACGGGTTACGAGATGACCCCATATCGAAACTCGGTCACCGCCGAGCAGGAGATGCTCAAGGTGACACAGAACCAACTCGACTACCAAATCGCGACCACAGTCTATCAACGCAATATCGGCCTCTTGAAGATGGCCATTCGCCGCTAGTGCGGCGCTGGAGAAAATAGGGAGACGCTGACCAATGGATTTTATGAAATCAATCTCGGTTGCCTCGTCCGGGCTGCAAGCCCAGTCCGGTCGTATGCGGGTGATTGCGGAGAACATCGCCAATGCGGACTCAACAGCGCGGACGCCTGGGGGCGACCCGTATCGACGCCATGTTGCAACGTTCAAGGCCCATTTTGATCGCGAGCTAAAAGCCAATGTCGTGTCGCTGGGTCGGCTGGAGAAAGACCAGAGCGAGTTTCCCACCAAGTTTGAGCCAGGGCATCCGGCGGCGGACGAGCAGGGCTATGTGAAGCAGCCCAATGTCAACACGCTGATCGAGGTTGCTGACATGCGGGAAGCTCAGCGTTCCTACGAGGCAAATCTCAATGTGGTGACATCGACACGCGCCATGATGGCCAGAACACTCGATATTCTTCGCGGCTGACTAGGGAGTACGGGCTATGGAAGGCATTCGCGCAACAGGATTGGCCGCTCTTCAGGCCTATGGCGGCACCAGCGGCGCCAAGTCCCCACTGGACTCCGCATCCCAAATCGGTGGTGGTGCGACTGGCATCGACACGATTGGCAAGCAGAATAATTTCGCAGACTTGGTGTCCAGCGCTGTCAAAAGTGTGGAGGCCCAAGGTGTCGAAACCCAGGCTCAGACCCAGGCTGTCGTGTCCGGGCAGGGCAATCTGGTGGATGTCGTAACCGCCATCGCCGAGACTGAAGTGGCGCTCGAAACCATGGTTTCTGTCCGCGACAAGGTGATTGCGGCTTACGAAGAGATCATGCGCATGCCAATCTAGGGTTTAATGCGTATTTGATTCGAGCGCTCCCGCTCGGCTGGTCTGGAGTTGCGCAGTCAGCTTTATTGCCCAGGAGGACCGGATGACCGGCCCTGAAACCATTGATCTTGCACAGGAAAGCATCTGGCTTCTGATCCGTGTTTCTGCGCCGGTGATGATTGTGGGTTTGGTTGTTGGTGTCGCGATTGCGCTGGTTCAGGCACTCACCCAAATTCAGGAAATGACCTTGGTTTTCGTGCCCAAGATCATGGCGATTTTTATAGCGCTGCTGCTAACCCTGCCATTTATGGGCACCGCCATGGCCACCTATATGGAAAGTATCTTCCAGCGCATATCGGGCGGCTGAATGGCATGACGATTTCGGTACTTCCCCAGGTCACGGTCGTTTTTCTATTGATATTCGCACGCATTGGCACGCTGGTTATGGTGATGCCAGGGTTTTCCAATGCTGCGATCAACGCCCGCTTACGGCTTTCCTTGGCTCTGATGTTGTCGCTGGTTTTGTTTCCGCTGCTGCAGCCACGCTTTGCCGATCTGCCAACAGATTTGGTTCAGGTGCTGGGGCTGCTGGGTCGTGAGCTCCTGGTGGGGCTGGTTATCGGTCTTTCGGCGGCCTTCGTCATATCCACCACCCAGATTGCAGGCACCATTATCGCCAACCAGATTGGCCTTGCTTACTCCCAGACATTTGATCCAACACAGGGTGTACAGGGTGTCGTGCTGGGCTCATTTCTGTCGACGCTTGCAGCGGTCATGATCTTCACCACGGATCTGCATCACCTTGCCATCGGTGCTATGTTCACCAGCTATGATCTTTTCGCGCCAGGCGTTGTGCCGGTGCCGGGTGATGCGTCCATGCTGGCGTTGCAGATTGTGGCTCAGTCATTTGTTGTGGCCACCCAAATGTCGGCTCCATTTCTGGCATTTGGCTTGATCTTTTATCTTGGTGTTGGCGTCCTCTCGCGCCTCATGCCGCAGGTGCAGATTTTCTTCGTCGCCATGCCGGCCACCATCGCAGTCGGCCTCATCATCATGGCCATCATCCTCGGCACCATGATGACCTGGTACCTCATGCATGTGCGTGAAGTGCTGGCCATGTTTGTAGGGGGCTGACCGTGGCAGAAGAGAAAGACAAGGCCCAACAAACCGAAGACCCAACCGCCAAAAAACTCCAAGACGCCCATGAGAAAGGTGATGTGGCGAAAAGCCAGGAGGTCACGACCTTTTTTGTGCTGGCTGCTGCGACTCTGGTGATTGCGGTCACGGCCGGGTCCATGTCGTCCAATGTTATGCGCGATATGGCGGTGTTTTTAGAGCGGCCCCACGCATTCGATTTGTCGGGCGACAGCTTTGGCACATTTTGGCGCGAGCTGGCGCAAGCCACTTTGGTGGCTGTGGCGGTCCCCTTTGTGGTGCTAATGGTTGCCGCCGTTGCGGGAAATATGGTTCAGCACCGGATGGTGCTCTCTCTTGAGCCAATAAAACCAAAGCTGAGCAAGATATCGCCACTGGCGGGGTTCAAGCGTCTGTTCTCTGCCGAGAGTCTGGTGAACTTCGCTAAAGGCCTTGTGAAATTGGTCATTATCTCGGCATTGATCGTGGCCGTGTGCTGGCCGGAACTGGACCGGCTGGATGGGCTTATCACCGTTGATCTTGGGGACGTTCTGCCGGAGGTTCAGGCGCTTTCGATCAAGATCATGCTTGCGGTTCTGGCGGTGGTTGCCGCCATCGCCGGCGCCGACTTCATGTATCAAAAGCACAAATGGTTCGAGAAGCAGAAGATGACCGTGCAAGAGGTCAAGGACGAGTTCAAGCAGGCCGAAGGTGACCCCGCGGTCAAAGCGAAAATCCGTCAGCTGCGCATGGAGCGTGGTCGCCAGCGCATGATGGCGGCTGTGCCAGATGCCTCTGTGATCGTGACCAACCCGACCCACTTCTCCGTGGCGCTGAAATATGAGCGCGGCATGGGGGCTCCCATCTGTTTGGCCAAGGGTATCGATAACACCGCTCTGCGCATCCGCGAGCTGGCCAGGGAAAACGATATTCCCATCGTGGAGAACCCCCCGCTGGCCCGTGCGCTTTACGCCACAACAGAAGTGGATGATGAGGTGCCAGAGGAGCATTTCAAGGCGGTGGCAGAAGTGATCGGATTTGTGTTCAGGCTCAAGCAGCGTCCGGGTTGGCAATCCAACTGATCGTCACCAAATTGCCACCTCAATGGCTGTTCCGCCCGATTGCATGTCGAAAACCTTGTCGAGCACGTATGCAAGGGTGGTTTGGTCGCGTTGATTGTGATTCAACGCTCACAGCAGAACGGGCCGAACCATCAAGGGTTTAGGCTGCCGGGCGCCACCAACGGGCTGAAGCGATGAGCACCAAAGCGGATAAGCAAAACAAGACAAAATTGTCGCAAGGCGCCGTTCCCTATCCGCGCCCGATGATCGACAAGCCCAGCGGTGGCCTGCGGATATCGCGGTTCGCCTTGCTGGCGTTCGTGCTTGTGGCCGTTATCGCCTATTTGACGCTCTATTCCGGCGGCGATCGAAACACATTGCTTCTGGGCATGCTTGGCGTGCTCGCCATGCTGGGAGTTGTTTTCCTTCTTGCAGGGGCCATCGGTTTTATCGGTCCCGTGGACCGGTCGGCGACCAACGATTTTGCCAAGGCCTTCATTGATGGCGTGAATGAGGGGCTGGTGGTCACCGATGCCGACAGTCGCATCGTATATGCCAACAGTGCTTATGGTCATCTGATTGGCGCCAGTCAGCCCAAAGACATTCGCACGGTCGAGCGCATATTTTCGCGAGACCCCGAGGCGGCAGAAGTGGTCTATCGTCTGGCCAACGCCGTGCGCACAGGACAAAGCATGCAGGGGGAGGTTCGGCTTTCAGCACCCCTGGCCCAAATCGCTCAGGAGAATTCAGGCCAATCATCGGGTCCGAAATCAGGCCAAAGTTCAAGCCAGGTGAAAGGTGGTGCCCGATGGTACCGGCTCCGCGCGCGGCCTTTTGCGCTGGAAGGCCGACCAAACAAGCTATCGGCATGGCAGGTGCAGGACATCACGGCGGACCGAAACCATCAAGAACGGCTTTTCCAGAATCTGCAATACGCCATCGACTATCTGGATCATGCGCCGGCGGGCTTCTTCTCGGCCAATGCCGATGGCTCGATTGTCTACGTCAATGCCACCCTTGCAGACTGGCTACAGCTCGACCTGACACGCTTTGCGCCAGGTCAGCTCAATCTGCGCGATCTCATGATTGGAGATGGCGAGGCATTGCTCTCCACAGTGCGTCCCAAGCCGGGCGAAACCCGCACCGCCACCATTGATCTGGAGCTTGCGCGGGCGGATGGCATGGCCGTGCCGGTCCGCTTGTTTCACATGGTGCCGGTGGCCAGTGACGGAGCACCCGGCGCGACAAGAACCATTGTCCTCAACCGTTCAGAAGAGATTGAAGGCTTGGATGCCGGTTCATCCCGCGCTGCTGAAATTCGCTTCAACCGCTTCTTCAATTCCACGCCCATCGCCATTGCATCCTTGGATGCAGACGGGGCTGTTCAGCGCTCCAATGCGGCGTTCCTCAAGCTGTTCAACCGTGGCAATAATGATGGCGTCACTCCTGGTGACAGCCTCTCCAGTGCACTTACGGAGTCCTCACGCCCGTCCTTCGACGCAGCCCTTCAAAGAGCGCTGGACGGCTATTCAGACATCGACCCGGTGGAGGCCAGCCTGGTCAGCGACACCGACTGTTATCTAAGGGTCTATGTAAGTGGCGTCGGAGCAGCCGATGCAGAGCCCGAAGGCGGGCTGAACGAATTGGCGATCATTTATGTGGTCGAGATGACCGAACAGCGAGCCCTTGAAGAGCAGTTTGCCAAGGGCCAGCGCATGCAGGCGGTCGGGCAATTGGCAGGGGGCATTGCCCACGACTTCAACAATGTGCTCACCGGCATTATTGGGTTCTCCGATTTGCTGCTCACACGGCACCGGGCGTCTGACCCATCGTTCACCGATATTATGGCGATCAAACAGAACGCCAATCGAGCAGCCGGGCTCGTGCGGCAGCTTCTTGCCTTTTCCCGTCGTCAAACCCTGCAGCCAGAGGTATTGAACGTGCCTGATCAGCTGGAGGAAGTTTCCATGCTGATGCGCCGTCTTTTGGGTGAGAAGGCCACCCTGGATATCGTCCAAGCGCGCGAGCTGTGGCCGATCAAGGCGGATGCCGGTCAGTTTGAGCAGGTGGTTGTGAACCTGACTGTAAACGCCCGGGATGCCATGCCCGATGGGGGCAAGCTAACAATCGCGACCCGCAATCTAAACGAAGTAGAAGCGCAGGCTCTGGGACACCGCGAGCTGGCGCCGGCTGACTATGTAGTTCTGTCCGTCTCCGACACAGGTACCGGCATGCCAGCGGACGTGCTGGAGAAGATTTTCGAACCTTTCTTTTCCACTAAGGAGGTGGGCAAGGGCACGGGTCTTGGTCTGTCGACCGTGTATGGCATTGTCAAACAATCGGGCGGCTTCATCTATTGTGAGAGCGTCGAAGGTGAGGGGACGACGTTCAATATCTTCTTCCCCCGTCACATCCCAACCACTGAAGAGATAGAAGAAGCTGAGGCACCGCCGACCGTGGTGCAAGAAAAAGACCTCACCGGGAACGCCTCAATATTGGTTGTGGAAGATGAAGATGCGGTGCGCGCCTTTGCCGAGCGTGCCCTGCAGTCGCGTGGCCACACCGTACACACGGCCATCACAGGACTTGAGGGCGTAGAAATGATGGAAGAGCTGGACGGCAAGGTCGATCTCATCGTCTCCGACGTCATGATGCCTGAGATGGATGGCCCTGCCATGTATGCGCAACTGCGCGAGACCTATGGCGATGTGCCTATCATTTTTGCGTCGGGTTACGCCGAGGACGCTTTTGAGCGCAACCTGCCGGACGGTGTGGAATTTAAATTTCTCGCAAAGCCCTATACTCTCAAGCAACTGGCCACTGCCGTTAAGGAAGCCCTGGACACGCAGCGGTCCGTCTGATTCTGCCATCATGCCAAGTGGTGGGTTGCAGCCCAAGATGGGAACAATTTTTGGAAACCTAGGATAATCAAATTGCACAGAGCTCTCAGAATATACACAGATAGTGCCTATGCCTTCATTAATTATGCACCTCTCTGAAAAAAAATGACACTTCGGGTCCGAAAAAGTGCAAAAATCAACCAAGCTAAAAATAAAAGCCTTTTCTATGGTGGAGCTTTAGGCTAAAATTCTGGACTGCAGATAAAATTCCATCACATTTCAGGGGTGTAATTCAAATGAACGTTTTTGGACAAATGAT
>JBCBZX010000302.1:0-3820 GCA_039815105.1 Pseudomonadota bacterium | reverse complement strand
TTAATGTTTTGTGAAAAGGATTCAGACGAGTTGTAAAGAATTCCTTGCAGTAATGGAAGCCCAGGCTCCCCGCCACGCTTCGAATCGTACTACCTCTTAGGTCTTGTTCGTTTGTGAGTATTTTGGAGTGTAGTCGATGAGTGCGAACGATGGTCGCAATGGTGACGGCCCCGGTCCGATGAGCGGCCAAATGTCCATGTCACTTGGCGAGGGGGCCACGGAAAGCGCATCCGAGCGCACGTCCGCTTCCCAGACCGACAATCTGTCCCCGGATGTCTTTGTCGTTGCCGGTGCGATCAAGTGGTTCGATGTCTCCAAGGGCTTCGGCTTTGTCGTTCCCGATGACGACATGCCGGACGTGTTGCTGCACGTTTCGTGCTTGCGCGATGATGGCTTTCAGACAGCTCACGAAGGCGCGCGCATCGTTTGCGAAGTGGTGCGCAAGGCTCGCGGACTCCAAGCGTTCCGCGTGCTGTCCATGGACAATTCCACCGCAATTCACCCATCACAGCTGCCGCCGGCGCGTACCCACGTCGATGTAGAACCCACCAGCGATATCGTTCGGACCGAGGTGAAGTGGTTTAACCGCACCAAGGGCTTTGGGTTCCTCACGCAGGGTGAGGGGACTGAGGATATTTTCATCCATATGGAAACCCTGCGGCGCTTTGGTCTCACCGAGTTGCGTCCCGGCCAGCACGTAATGGTGCGCTACGGCCATGGTGACAAAGGCCTGATGGCCGCCGAGGTCCATCCTGTTGCAGGTGGTAGCCTGCCGATGAGCCACTAAGCCATTTTTTTGTCCCCAGCGGTACTGTTCGCTTTCGTGATCGACCGTCCATCTTGACCGGCAGAGCCGTTCGGTCTGATGGTCACGCTATGCGCGCTATCGTTCTTTCACTCATATTCGTCACAATGCTGACCCGCGCTGATGCGGCAGAAGCCCTGATCTATGAGCCGGAACCTCTGTCGATCACCATCGATGGACGGGCATTGCAATGGCGTATCGAGCTTGCCGATGAGCAACCGGAACGCAGCAGAGGACTGATGTTCCGTCGATTTATGGCAGTAGAGACCGGCATGCTCTTTCGTTTCGACGTATCGCGGCCTGTTATGATGTGGATGAAGAACACCTTCATTCCTCTAGACATGCTGTTTGCTGACGGTGATGGCACCATCACCCATATCCGCCGTCAAACTGTTCCGGAATCGCTTGAGGTCATAAGTTCGCGCGGACCGGTGCGCTACGTTTTGGAGATCAATGGCGGTGAGGCGGAGAGGCTCGGTTTGAAGGTTGGGCAACGGATGGTTCATCCGGCGATTTCACAATGATAGCCAATCGCAAAAATATTGGGCCGAAACGGCTTGCAAGCTTCTCCCGACCGGCCTAATCACTCCGAAGCCCGTTAAGGGCCGGTCGGGGTGTGGCGCAGCCTGGTAGCGCACCTGGTTTGGGACCAGGGGGTCGGAGGTTCGAATCCTCTCGCCCCGACCAATAACAACCCATTATAATTATTCATTATTATAGCCTTTCGTCTTCTTGGCGTCACGCGTTGATTGTGCCTTTGTGCCATTTTCCGTGCCATTTTTTGTAGCTGCACGTTCCATTCCATCTCGCAAATCATCCATCTGCACATGCGCGTAACGCTGTGTAGTCGATATGTTCTGGTGGCCGAGCAGCATCTGAGCGAGCCTCAGATTGCCCGTAGAGCGAAGAAGGCGTGTCGCGGCGGTATGGCGTAGGTCATGGAAGCGAAGCCCTTCTACACCCGAAACCGCTCTCATGCGCCGCCATGTGGTTTTCAGCCCGCTATTGGTAATCGGATATCGTTCGCCCTTAAAACGACCGTCGCGGGTTTTCTGCGCTTCGTAGGTGAACACGTGCAGCGGGTGATGGCCGTGAACTGATTTCAATATCTCACCCATGTCGATAGTAATCGGGATAGCTCTGGTTCTGTCGCCTTTGCCGGTGATTTTGAGCTGGTCTGCGAACCACTCGACTTGCGGCCATGTCAGATCCACAATCTCAGACAGCCGACAACCAGATACCAAAGCGAACGCCAGTACCGGCGCGTAGTCAGGTCTTATCGCTGCGAACAGCGCATCCTCTTCGGCTGTGCTGGCTTCTCGAATAACCTCTTGGGCCTCTTTCATCCTATGGCGCTTCCAGTCGATGGCAGGGGCAGGAAGTTTCCACACCATTTCGGCCCGTTTGCAGATCATCCGCAATGGCTCGATGACACTCCGGTTCACAGTAGCATTCGACACGCCGTCTCCACGACGAACAGCGACTAGATTTGCAACCTCCGAGTCCGTGATGCCAGCAAGCCGCTTGCCTTTCCCCAGGTGGCGCTCCAACCATCCGAAATAGCGGAACAGGTCATCGGCCATTTTCAGATGCTGGCCGTGTTCGTTCCAATACCTCGATGCTGCTGTTGTCACGGTCAGTGGGGCCGAGATTGGCTGGATTGCCGTTTCGACTTTGCGTCTAATGTCGGCTTCGTTTGCTTCGGCCTCACGCCGGTTGCCTTTGCCAGTCTGGCCTGAAAATCTACGACCTCGATATTGGAAGCGGTAGCTGTACGTCTGGTCGCCGGGGCGTTTGAAGACTGGCATTGCGTTCTCTTCGCTTTGAACTCTTGCAAATCGTCGGGGTGATAACGTGCGCTAATGCGGCTGCGGCCCATTCCGACATTGATGAAGCGGACTTCGCCAGCCTTTCGCAAGTCGCGCAAGGTGCGCTCGGAAATGCCGAGATGTTCCGCCGCTTCGCACGGGCGCAAAAGGGCTTCGGTGTTCTTAGCCATCTTTGGTCGACACTCCATAAGTTTCGTCATGAATGCGGGCGACATCCTCTTTCGTCCGGTTGCTTTCTTCGGGCAGGTTTCCATAGGCAAAGCTGATACGCTGTAGCCGCTTTTGCGCGGGCGTCATGGGCGGCAGGTCTTTCACCTTTTTCAACAACGCATCTAGTTCGGGATCAGGTTCTATGGGCTTGAATAATCTAGCCATCATCGCCTCCGTCAATTTGTGCGCCCGGTCGCTCAGGAAACAGTTCATATGGGATGGACATGCTGATGATATCGCCGGTCTCCATATCCCTGCCGACTTCTACGCCTTCGTTGCCGACGCGCTGCAAAATCGTCGGGCAGTCTTTTAGAATAATGGTGACAAACTCACTGTCGTCGTAATTGATGACGCAGGGCAAAAAGTTTGGAAGTTGATCTGGTTCACCCATCACGCATTCCGCTCATTTGATTGAGCTGCGGCTTCCGCATATCCAGTCTTGGCGGCTACAATCATGCCTGTGTCAGCAAATGCGTCGGTTAGCTCTTCAATCGGCTTTCCAGAAGCAAACCATTTGCGACCGTTGGCCTTCATGATTTCTATGGCTTCGCTGTAAGTTGGAGCTGGTTCAGCCATCATCGCCTCCGGCGTTGCATCCTTCGCCAGCCGCGCAGCTTCTTCCAGTGGGGATGGGTTAGTCATTGGGCTGCTCCGATGCGAGGGCGTCAATTACGTCTTGTTCGTTGCGGCTGAACAATTTCATCACAAGTTCAGCGCGGGCGTCGAAGACCGAAAGGCTTGCAATCACCTTGCTTGAGATATTCAGCTCAAACGAGACTGCGACACACTCGCGTCGTGACATTCTCATGATGGTCCGAAGTGCGGTTTCCTTGCTCATTTCCCTTCCGCCTCCGCTTCATACGCTTTGAGGGTGGCTGTCAGCAAAGCGATGGCGGAGTTTGCGCCATGTGCTTCGATCCAGTTATCGGGCGGTGACAGTTCGCAAATGTGCGCGTAGGGCTTGCCGTCATCTTTC
>JBCBZX010000124.1:0-8265 GCA_039815105.1 Pseudomonadota bacterium | reverse complement strand
TAACCTCCAACGCAGATCGCCTTTGCCACCGCATCGTCCGGTTTCTTGACCTCCCGTTCGCACCTCCGACCTGTCGATCTTAACTTCAGCGCTAGGCGATGGCGTCGACCATTGCTCCCGCGCCTTTGTGTCAGTGTAGGCCGAAAACAATTGAGCGGGAGGTACATCAAAATTGCGCTTGAAAACGAGCGTTTCGTGATGGATGTCCATGAGGCTATTTCCTTCCCTGTTCATCAACCAAAGCAGCAAGGTTACTAAGCCGCGTATCCCAAAGTGCGTGGCGATCAGAAAACCATTTTTCGATTTGGCTCATCGCAGCCGGGTTAATCGAGCAGGTTCGGACACGACCAGTTTTCTTGCTGGTAATAAGGCCTGATCGTTCCAGAACACCAAGATGTTTTGTGAATGCAGGCAGTGCCATATCATAAGGCTCAGCCAGTTCGCTGACGCTGGCAGGGGCCTTCAGCAACCGCTCTACGACCGCCAGTCGGGTAGGGTCAGCAAGGGCGTGGAACTGTGTATGTAAATGGTTATCCATCTGGTTAACTAACCATGGAGCCGACTACGCGTCAATAATGCTTTGCTACTTGGTTAAGTTTTCGCTGATCCTGAAGCGAGCTGCTGCAAAACATCACACGACAGACGCGCCGTTCCAACGTTGCCAGCTGAGATCGACCCATCCCGCCAAACTTCTTGCGCCATGTGTGTTGAGTTGCGTCACTCACACCCACCTTTCGACGCGCTGAAACAACGTCCAATCCGCAAGACAGATGTACCTTAATCTCTCGCCGCAGCCGCTAGGATCGCTTTATCGGTCAAGCTTAGATCTTCGTCCGTCAATGCGAGCGACGGGTAAAGTTTGCCAGGTGACTTGAAGATGCCATGAGCGCGCAGATGCTGGTTGAACTCTGCATTTTGCTTTGCGTTTGCGGCTTTCACGTCGCGGTAGTTGCGAACAGGGTTTGAAGAAAAGACCACATCGAAAAGTGTTTCGTGGCCTACCAACTGGTGAGCGATGCCCGCGCCGGACAAGTGCTTGTCCAGCATCTGCATCAGCTGGCCGCCGATATTGATCAGCTTCTCATACGTGCCGCGCCGGCGGAGGATCTCGAGGGTTTTGAGCCCTGCGGCGGATGCCACGGGATTGCCGGACAGCGTGCCAAGCTGCATCAACCAGCCTTCCTCTCCCACCGCCTTCTTGTCGAAATGGGCCATGATATCGGTTCGGCCAACAACCGCCGCGAGGGGAAACCCACCGCCAATCACTTTACCCAGAGTGGCGACGTCTGGCGTCACTCCGTAGAATTCCTGCGCCCCGCCATAGGAGAACCGAAAGCCTGTCACCACCTCATCGAAAATGAGTACGATATTATGCTTGTCGCACTCCTCGCGCAGGGCTTCCAGAAAGCCCGGTTCAGGCGGGATGATGCGCTGGAGGGGCTCGACGATCACCCCGGCGATTTCAGGTCCGTTCTCCGCCATGAACGAGCGCAGGAAGGGAATATCGTTGAAAGGAGCTGACCAGACATCGTCTCGGACGCTCTCCGGTATACCCGCTGAATCTGGTACTGGCTGCGGATAGTTCACCAGTTTGGATGGAGCGAGACTCATTTGCGCTTCTGCGCTCATTCCGTGATAGCCGCCTTCAAACTTCAGTATCTTGTCGCGACCTGTGAAGGCTCGCGCGAGCCGCATGGCGTACATGTCGGCTTCTCCGCCCGTTGAGACGTAACGCAGCTGCTCGGCGCAGGGAACGGCCCGGCAGATCTCTTCGGCCAGCTCAACGCCCAGCGCGTTGTTGGCAAAGAAGGTCATGCCTTTGGGTATCTGCTGAAAGACGGCTTCCTGAACTTCTTCATTTCCATGACCCAGGAGCATCGGGCCGGAGCCGATCAGATAGTCGATATATTCATTGCCATCTTCATCCCACACCCGGGACCCGCGCCCCTCGCGAATGATGATGCCGGGATCGAAGTTGCCGAAGCCTGCCGCTGGCAAGACGGCCGTAGCGCGTTCGATCCATTCGGCCTGCGTTGAGATGCGGTGCATGAGTTTGCCTATTCGATGATCGCGATGGGATCGCCAAGAACTTCAGGATCAGGTGTTATGCCCAGCCCCCCGCCTTCGGGGGGGCTGATGAACCCCTCTTCGCGCGTTGGGCAGTCGGGCGCGATGCGCGGAGCAACATAGCCCGACAGGTCGCACGTGTTCAGCACGAAGCGGGGATCCGTTGAGGCCGCCAAATGCAGCAAGGCAGCGGTTGTAATGTCGGAGCCCCACGTGTCTTCCACGCACATTTTGGTGCCAAGATAGATGCACAGATCGCGTGCCTGGCGTGATTTTGAAAGCCCGCCAAACTTGGAGAGCTTGATCGCCGCCACATCCATACAACCCAGAGCATGCGCCCTGAGCAGGCTTTCGGTATCATGGGCGTTCTCGTCGAGCTTCATGGGCAGTCCGGTTGCCCGTTTGACCTCAGCGCACTGCTCGATCGTGTCGCACGGCTGTTCGATCATGATGTCCTTGTGCGCAACCGCGCGGGCCACGCGAATGGCATCTAGCCGCGTTGAGCCGCAGTTCCAGTCACCATAGACGAGTGGTCCTGGCCCAACGGCTTCCCGGACTTTCAACAGCCGTTCAACATCCGCTTCCCAATTACCGTCGGCTCCGAGCTTGGCCTGAAACTGACGGATGCCTTGTCCAAACGCTTCGGTGGCCATGGCGGCCATATCGTCCGGCGCAATGCAGGTGATGGAGTGGTAGAGCGGCAGACGATCCGCGCGTTTGCCACCCAGCAGCGCATAGAGCGGCAGGCCGGCCTGTTTGGCAGTGATGTCCCAAAGGGCAATATCAATGGGTGACTTGGCATAGCGATGGTCAACCAGATGTGCGTCGAGGCGTGCCATCAGCGCTTCAGGGCCAATCGGGTTCGCGCCCAACAGTACGCCCGCCATCTCGGTGAGCGCGGGCGCGACCCCATCCGCATAGGCGGGCAGATAATGCGGGATCGGGCACACCTCGCCCCAGCCACTGATGCCCTGATCGGTGTCGATCCGCAAAACGATGCTGTCCACCGTGTCGCAGGTTTTCCCTGAGGCCATGTAATAGGTCGCATGGCTGGTCAGAGGCACTTTCCAGAGGGAAACGCAGGTGATTTTCATGCCGCTCCTCCGTAAACCGCCACCGGCTCACCCAGGGCGTCTTGGTCCGGCTCAACGCCCAAGCCGGGCGCTTCTGAAAGCGTGAGGTGCCCATCAACATTGCGTGGCCCACGTCTGGCTGCGATGTCTTTGGTCAGCATGTCCTGACAGGCCCATACACCCAAACAGTTGGCGTCCGGCACCGTGGCGGCGAGATGCAGAGCCTCCGTATCGGCAAGGACGGATCCGCCCGTCGCCATGATGAACATGTCGATGCCATGGACGAGTGCGACATCGCGCATGCGCGCCGCCTTGGTCAGCCCTCCGACCCGGTTGAGCTTGATGCCGAATATCTCCGCCAAGCCCTCGCGGGCGACGCGCGTGGCGTCCTGCAGGGTGACCAGACATTCGTCCACTGAGACCGGGCTGGCGTGCTTTCCGGATATGGCGGCAATATCGCCGAGAGTCTCACAGGGTTGCTCGAAATTGACATGCAATTCTTCGCAGGCGCGCATCACCCGCAAAGCCTGCTGCCGCGTCCAGCCACGGTTCACATCGTAGAGCATCAGCTCACCGGGCAGGCGGATGGCCTCGCAATCGCGCACCCGTGCGATATCCCGTTCCACGTCACCGCCGATCTTCACAGAATGCGCCACATATCCACGGTCGCGATAGCGCTGGATGACCTCCCGCGTTTCCTCAACGGTTTTGGCACCCACGGAAGATGCGATGGGTCGAGGCGTTCGCGACCCGCCGCCCATGGCATCGGCAATCGGGACACCCATGGCTTTGGCCTTGATGTCCCAGCAGGCCATGTCGATGGGCGCCTTGGCATAAAGGTGGCCCGGCAGAGCCAGATCCATCGCCCGTTCAATATCAAGAACGCACCTGGGGTCGAGCCCAAGAATGAACGGCACCATCGTCTCGATGCCCGCCCGAATGCCGGGTCCATGGGCCGGCACGTAAGTGTGCCCCCAAGGCGTGCCTTCGCCCCAGCCCACCAGCCCTGCATCGGTTTCAACCTTCACAAAAGTGGCGTCCAGCACCTCAAACTTAAGGCGACCGCCCGACAGCCAATAGGGATGCTCCAACGGCAGATCGACCTGAAAGACGGAGATACGGGTGATCTTCACGGCAGGACCACGATGTTCCCTGTGTGCCGCTTTTCTATGAAGGCGGCTTGCGCGTCATGCAGTTCTTGCAACGGATAGGTGGCCGCGAGCGCAGGCTTGAGTTCACCCGCTTCGATGTAGCTCACAAGGTTCGTCATGACCTGCGGATCGATGATCGTTGATCCAAAGAAGGTGAGGTCATTGAGGTAGAACGTTCGCAGATCCAACTCGACCATGGGGCCTGCAATCGCGCCGGAACAGGTGTAACGCCCTCCGCGTTCCAGCACGTCGATGAGGTTCGGCCAGAAAGCGCCGCCCACAATGTCTGCCACCACGGTCACGCTTTCACCGGCCAGCAGAACTTTGAGATCGTTCGGCGCGCGCCCGATCAGCCGATCTGGTCCAAACTTGGCAACGTCCGGGTGCTTGGCCTCCGCCGCCATGGCGATCACCCGCGCGCCTCGGCGCTTGGCCAACTGCACCACCGCCCCACCAACACCACCAGACGCACCGGTGACCAGAACGGTGTCGTCCGGCCCGACACCGGCCCGCGTGAGCATGCCCTCGGCAGTGGAGTAGGAGCAGGAGAATGTCGCAAGCTCAGCATCGCTGTAGTCGGACTGAATGGCCACCGCATTGGCCGATGGAAGCACTGTGTACTCGGCAAAACCGCCATCGCGCTCCGAGCCATAATAGGTGCATTTGTTCTTGTTCAGCGGATCATCGGCATCGCGCAGCCAATTGTCCGAGATGATGCGCTCGCCGATACGGTCTGGGTCAACGCCCTGACCTACAGCGACGATCTCGCCGCACACATCGGCTCCCTGAATGCGCGGAAAGGAAACCGGGGCACCGCCCCATGTCGGATCATCCTGCCCGACTTCCGCAAACGCGCCTCCGGTGGTCGCTTCGGAGACTGATTTTGAGTACCAACCGGACCGCGTATTCACATCCGTATTGTTCAGGCCACAGGCCCTCACGCGCACCAGAACTTCACCTTCCGATGGCTCCGGCCGAGGCCAGTCCTCGTGGAAAACCATTTGGTCGAGATCGCCATGGCCCATGGTGACCATGGCTCGCATTGTGTTGGGCAATGTCATTCTGCTGCCTCCGCATGGGCATCCACCCGCGGCAGCAAGCTCTGTGGATCGTAGGCCGGTTCAGCGAGCACTCTGGCAGGCCTCGGGCGTCCGGCGATCACAACTTCAAGCGCTGTTCCAGGCTGCGCGGCGGAAGGTTTGATGTAGGCGAAGGCCAGTATTTTCCCGACACTTTGTCCGAAGACCACCGATGCTGTTGATCCGACAACTTGGCCGTCATGCAGCACGGCTTCCCCGCCATGCCCATCCTCAACACCATCCGGTTCGATCTCCAGATAGGCGCAGATCCAGGGCATGTCGGTTTGGTTGGCAAGGGTTGCTTCCTTGCCCAGATAGTCCTTGTCGGTGCGCACAAACCTCATGACATCGGCTTCCGGAAGCGTGACCTCATTGGTCAGCTCGCCTGCACCTTTGAAGCCTTTTTCCATGCGCATCACGTTCATGGCGAAGGAGCCATAGTCGGCGATGCCGTGGCGCTCGCCTGCAGCCCACAGTGCATTGTAAACGTCCAGGCACGCGTGGTTGGGCATGTGAAACTCCCAGCCAAGCTCACCGGCGTAAGACATACGAAAGGCCCAGATGCGGTGGCCGGCCACATCAATCTCCTGCGCCGAAAGCCAGCGGAACGATGCGTTGTCGAGCGGCGCACTGGTACAGGCCGCCAGCACATCACGGGACAGCGGGCCATTGAGAGACAGGGCCGACCAGTCAGCGGACAGTGCGCTGATGGTGACATCCTCGCCTTTGCGGTGGTGGTTGAGATGATCGAGCAACCGCTGTTCAAAAAAGGCTGCGCAGACCAGATAATAGGCATCCTCTCCCATCTTCACGATGGTCGTCTCAAGCTCGATCCGGCCGCGCCGATTGAGCATATGGGTCAGGCTGATGGACCCCACCTTCTGCGGCATTCTATTGGCAGTAAGCCGGTCGAGCAGAGCGTGTGCGCCGGGGCCTTTCACCATCACTTTGGTAAAAGCGGTCACGTCCATAATGCCGACGCGCTCCCGCACTGCCTTCACTTCATGGCCCACCATGTCGTGAACCTCATTGCGGCGGAACGAGTAGTGGTCGCGTTGCTCCACACCGTTGCGCGCAAACCAACGCGGGCGCTCAAAGCCGAACACTTCCTCGTGCACAGCGCCTTTGGCCATCAGCGTTTCGTGCAGGGGTGACGGTTTGATGGGGCGCCCTTCCAGTCGATTGAAATGCGGGAAGGGGATCTCGTGGCGCAGGCAATAATCTTCCTTGGCCTTGATCACCTGCCATTGCTTGTTGGCATAGGAACCAAAACGACGTGGATCGAATTCGCGCATGGAAATGTCCGAAGCGCCGTGCACCATCCAGCGCACCAGCTCACGGGTAAGGCCGGGGCCCCATCCAATGCCAATCTGCGTGCCGCAACAGCACCAATAATTTCTCACGCCCGGCGCGGGCCCGATCAGCGGGTTGCCATCTGGCGGGTGCGATATGGCGCCGTGCACTTCACGCTGGATGCCCAGTTCGGCAAAGATCGGCATACGGTTGAGGCTCTCTTCGAGCCACGGCATCACCCGGTCATAGTCGGCGTCGAAGAGCTCATTTTCAGCATCCCAGGGACAGTGATCTTCCCAGACCGTGTTGGGATTGGCCTTTTCATAAATGCCGATCAGACCCTTTTTCTGCTCCATGCGGATATAGCCAGAAACTTGTCTATCGTCTCGGATCACCGGCAGTTCGGTGGATAGGTCCTGAAACTCAGGCACCTCCTCGGTGACGAAATAGTGGTGGGTCATTGAGGTCATGGGCAATTGAAGCCCCGACCACTCACCCATCTGCCGCGCGTAGGTGCCCCCGGCGTTGACGACATGTTCGCAGGTGATGCTTCCCCGCTCGGTCTCGACAACCCATTCGCCATTGCTTGCCTGCGTTATGTTGGTGGCTCGGCATCGGCGGATGATGCGGGCACCCAGCTGTCGCGCCCCAATCGCCATGGCGTGGGTTGGGCCTGATGGATCGACATGACCATCGTCCGGCGTGTGCAGCGCGCCCAGCACACCGTCGAGATTGTAAAAAGGGTGCAGCTCGGCGATCCGCTCGGGCTTTACCAACTCAATGTTGAACCCAAGGGCCCGGCCGACAGACAGCGTATGCCGCAGCCAGTCCATCTCATCTTCTGTGTAGGCGAGACGGAATGATCCGCAGCCATGCCATGTGCACGACTGCCCTGTTTCTGCTTCGAGCGCGCCGGAGTACAGACCGATATTGTAGTCGACGCACTTTCCGAGACCGTAGGAGCTGGTGGAGTGTGTGATTTGCCCGGCGGCGTGCCAGGTGCTGCCGCTCGTCAGCTCTGCCTTTTCCAGCAGGACGACATCGGTCCAGCCTTCATGCGCCAAATGGTAGGCGAGCCCGCATCCCATGATGCCGCCGCCGATGATGACCACCTTGGCCTGAGTGGGAAAACTCTTGTCAGTCATGAAATTTCCAGCCGTTTCCGTCTCGACAGGCTATTTGCATAAATGTACCATCGTCAACCATGAACCAAACAAATGTATCATCATCGGTGCTGGAGCGTCTGGCGGACGAGCTGACGGACCTCACGCCGGAGGCGCGAAAGGCGGCGACTTACGTTCTGGAAAACCCCACAGATGTTGGGGTTTCGACCGTGCGGGAAATCGCGGAAGCCGCCAATGTAAAGCCCAACACTGTGGTGCGAATGGCGCGGCAGGTCGGCTTTGACGGCTATGAGGACTTTCGTGAGCCCTTCCGCGAAGCGATCCGCAAAGGGAGCGCTGGCTTCCCCGACCGTGCCCGCTGGCTGCAGGACATTGGCAAGTCTGGCGAACTCGGTGCGCTGTTTGCTGAGATGGTGCAAAGCGCCCTCACCAATCTGGAGGAAACTTTCTCAAAGACCGATGCGGCCCAGTTGGAAGC
>JBCBZX010000175.1:0-6437 GCA_039815105.1 Pseudomonadota bacterium | reverse complement strand
TCAAAAACGAGTCCGGTCGGTCTCGGTTGAACAGATAAGCCACCAGCAATACGAGCCCGGTGACGACAGATGCAATCTCACCAATTTCGATTCCCAAACGGAAGCGACCGCCAACTGAGCCCAGCAGCGTGGTGAAGACGACATCCGCCAGCATATATCCGACGAGGGGAATTGTGGTGAGAACCATGGTCTCGCGGTTTACATCCAGTCGACTGAGCAAGATCATCATTGCAACGCAGGCCACGCCAAAAATCGCAAAAATTGTTGTGAATGCCGCCTCGAACTCCAAGGACATGGAATTGATCACCAGAGCAGAAAATGCGCCGGTCAGAATGCTTGCCGCCACGGGGACGGCAAAAACCGATATCCACCGAAACCGGCGTTTTGCGAAAAGCCTCAACGGAACAGACAAGACCAGTAAAGTTTGCATACCGAACATCGCAAGCACGACACCCACTGCCGCCAGATCCGATGATTGCGCACCGTCGGACGTTCCGGCACCGGCTAGATATTCAAACATCAACCAGTTGATGACCCAAAAGAGCGCCAGGTCACGCCAGATATAGGAACGTCTCTTCTCGAGTTTTTGAGTGTTGCCGCGGCCGTGAAATTCAGCACTCTCGAAAGCCCTGAACCTTTGATTGACCGACTTGCGCCATTCTTCATCACGCAGAAAACGCGCCGCAATCTCCCATGCGAGGCCGCCGAGAAGTGTGAAAGGCGCCCCCAGGAGCAATGCAAGCAGGAGCCGCAATTCACCGCGCTCGCTCGCCCCGTCGATCATAAAGGCTGCGACAATGCCCAACCACTCGAAGCCAGCGAACTTATGAATCGCCCAAAACCCGGCCATCGACGCAACCGGCCACAGCAGGAAGGACCCAATTTGGTCACGGCGCCAGAAATAAATTCCCGCGCACAACATAGCCACGATCGGGCCCGACATGCTGAAGAACGGAAACCCACCGGCAATCGTCTCACTTGGAGACAGGAACCTTGAGACGATGGCAACAGTCGCAACGCCTAAGGTAAAATGATACAGATCACGCGCGGCATCGCGTTTTCCACAAAACGAATCTGCTCGCCTGATGGGGGCGATGATCAGTATGGCCGCCGTGGGCAAAAAGAATGCGCCCCACAAAGCGAAACCCGCAATCTGCGTCGCGCCGTCAAAATATTTCAACAGCGAAATTAGTAACAAACCCCCGGCGCAAACCACCGGGACCACAATCGGGTAGAACAGAGCCAACCCCAACCAATCCATTTTTTGGGATCGGATTAGTCGGTAGGCCGCAACAGTTGCGCCAAGCAGCAAGCCAACAAGCAAAATCAGAACGGGCGCGCCCTGACGAAGGTCAGCGTTTTTCACAATCAGGCTGGGCTCAACAAACAGCGACGTCATGACAAAGCTCATGACCAGAAAAGTTGCCGCAACAATCAGCGCCTTGGTTCGTTTTCCCTGCCGATCAAAAAAAGCGATAAAACTGTCAAGAAAGTCCGCCAATACACACAACCCCACCTGCCCACAGCAGAGCGTGTCACATTATCAAACCAAAACAAAGCTCACATTCGGCTCCTATTTGTGCTGCGGCTAATCGTGAAAAATAACTGCAAAATGGTCAGACAGACCGAAATCATGCCGACTTGCATTGGCCATTTCAAAAACCGCGAAATTGCCAGTGAAGCAGCCATAGTCCAGTTCACGCCTCAGTGGCCCGCTTCGGTTGTGGGTTTTTTGACCAGTGTGAACGAGGTGCAAATTGCTGGCATGGGTCTCCTGGGCGAGAACTTCACCGCGCATGGCCATGTCGCCTGGTTCCTTGTTGAAGTCTCCCATCACGGCCCATGGCATGCCACGACCGGTGGCGGCGCAAACATTGGCCAGCAGCTGTTCAGCGTCCCAGCCGTGATTGGCGCTTGCGTGGAGCGAGAATATCCAGCTCGACCCACTGTGGGGGTCAGTTGAACCAAGGTTGACACCCAATGCCGAGCGCCATTCAGCAAATGTCAGTTTCGCGTCCAGCGGTCGTTGCTTGGTCAACAGTGCGAGGTTGACGCGTGAGCTGGGCCCTTTTCCATAGTCGAATTGAACGTAAGTGAGATAATAGCCGCCCTCCAGCGTTTCATCGTCAAGGGAGGTGTCTTCATCAACCTGGACAAAAGGGCCATCGGACGAACTCGCATCGTCCTCTGATGAACCAGACCCGCTGGATGCATCGTCATGGGGCGGTCGCCAATAGTACAGGTCGATCGCAGCCTCATCATCAAGGTCCATACCGCCGTCTATCTGGAAGGACCTCAGAAAAATCAGGCGGTCATGCTCTTTGGTGATAATACCGCATTCCTGTAGGGCGACGGCCACCACCTCTTTGCCAGCATTTGCGAGTGTCGGGTCTTCAAACAGAAAATGCTCCAACGCTCTCCACTTTGCTTGCGGTGTGGCACTGGTGCCTCCACCCTGCATGTTCCAAGTCAGGCCCACCGGATCCATAGCTTTCCCTCTCCGTCAATTGCGTAGAGACGCTAACACGCTTTTGAGACCCACTGTAGCAAGGGGAAAATTTACTTGGGTGAATGTGCGAAGCGTGAAGTGGCACGCCCCTTCAGATTCACTTGCAACGAAGTGCCAATGGCGTGCTTCGGAGGTGGGAGTTCGAAAGCGGTTTTGGACATTTTTGAAGAGTGGAAAGTAACGCTCAAAGGCAATCCACATAACATTGACTTTGGCTCCACACGATCCCGCAGATTTAGGCGGAGTTTCGACCACCAAAGTGTGCAAGGAGCATGGGATTGGCCAGCTGTAGTTCTGTAAATGCAAGGCCAAGTTTGTCGGGTTGGATGCACCCCTTCTCGGTGACGCAAGCATCACCTGTCGGGCGACGGTTGGCGTCGTAACTTGCCCTGATGCATGGAGTACCCACACTGTTGGTTGAAGTCCAAGCCTGGGCTCAAACGGAATGCCGTCTCGGCGCTCCTGACCATTGCTGCGCGATGCGACCGATGCCGATAAAGCATCAGTGCGGTCTGCAGCGGCAACGCATACAGCACCCATTGCAGCTCAGTCTGCCGCTCTGACCCTCTGGGTCTGTTCACCCAAACCCTCGATCCCAAGGCGCATGGTCTGCCCAGCCTTGAGATAGACCGGCGGGTTCTGGCCAAGCCCGACGCCGGGTGGAGTTCCTGTGGAGATAATGTCGCCGGGCTGCAGGCTCATGAAGTGCGATAGGTAAGCAACCAGATGGGCGACACCGAATACCATCGTGGCGGTCGAACCATTCTGATAGCGCTTGCCGTCCACATCGAGCCACATGGATAAGTTCTGCGGGTTCGGCACCTCATCGCCGGTGACGAGCCACGGTCCGATGGGCCCAAACGTGTCGGCACTTTTGCCTTTTACCCACTGCCCACCGCGTTCCAGTTGAAAAGCCCGTTCCGACAGATCATTGACCACGCAATAGCCCGCAACATGTTCCAGTGCGTTTTCCTCAGAGACGTATTTGGCCTCGCGACCTATTACGACGCCCAGTTCAACTTCCCAGTCAGACTTTTCAGAGCCACGCGGCAGAATAACGTCGTCGTCTGGGCCACAAATGGCAGAAGTGGCCTTGGCGAAAATGATGGGTTCGTCTGGAACCTGCATGCCGCTTTCCGCAGCATGGTCTGAGTAGTTCAGGCCAATGCAAAGGAACTTACCCACCCGACCCACGCAAGGTCCGATCCGGCCCGGCCTTTCAACGACCGGAAAATCTTGGAGATCAAGCGATATCAGAGCGTTCAGGTCAGCGAGGAGTTCGGGTGTCAAATCGGCAAATTGGGACGAGATATCACGGTAATTGCCGTCCGCATCCACAGCGGCGAGCGTTTCGCGACCAGGATTTCCGATGCGTGCGAGTTTCATGTTCCGGCCCCCTGCGCAAATTTAAGGAAAGTCAGTAAGTGGCTCGGCCACCCGACAGATCAAAGGTGGCGGCCGTTGTGAAGGAACTCTCCTCCGATGCCAGCCAGCAAATCATCGACGCGGCTTCGGAGAGCTCCAGCATTCGACCACGGGGAATTTTGGAGACGATCATGTTCAAGAAATCGGGATCCTGGCTGAGCGCCATTTTTGTCTTTGCAACTGCCGGCGTCACGGCGTTGACGGAAATATTGTGTCCCGCCAGTTCCTTACCCAGGGACTTTGTCAAAGCCAGAACCGCAGCTTTGGTGGATGAGTAGGCCGGGGCACCGGGGTTACCCTCTTTGCCTGCAACTGAGCTGATATTGACGATGCGCCCATAGCCGCTCTCGATCATGTGTGGCACCACGGCCTTCGACACATAATAGGTCCCGATCAAGCCGATCCGCACCACATTCTCGAAGGCGCCTTCCGGATATTCCCACGTGGGGGCGTTGGGGCCGACTATCGCCGCATTGTTGATCAATATGTCGATGGAGCCGAAGGTTCGCTTCACCTGCTCTGTGGCGTTTGCCACGCCATCTGCGTCCGAAATGTCCACGTGCTGACCCATCACGCGGTCCTTGCCTGCACCCAGATTGTCGTGCAGTGCCCCGAGAAGATCATCATCGACTTCCCATATGGCGACCTTGCCGCCACCATCGAGAACGCGCTTTGCGACAGTGAAGCCGATACCCTGCCCGCCGCCGGTGACGATCGCGACGCGGTTCTTAAAGTCATAGTGGTTCATGGGTCAGCCTTTCGGAAAAGAGCGGGCACTGAAACTCTTTCAGCGCCCGCTGGAAATGGTATGTGAGCGCCGAAACGATCCGGCGCACACAGGTCGGCATTTTAGAAGTCGAAATCGTCAATATTGTCGGCGTTGAACGTGGTCAGCGACGATTGGGTATTGATCGAGTTTCCTTCATTGATGGTGATGGTGCCGAGCTCAGGCACGTCAAAGGTTGTGCCCACTTCGTTCATCACTTCTCCCGCTTTCAGATCGACCGCGAGGTGCGCTGCGAGCCAGCCTTCATTGTAGGGCGACCACAATTGGAAGGCCTCGACAGTGCCATCCTTGATGAAGTCCCGCATCTCCGAAGGAAGCCCCAGGCCGGTGACCTTAACCTGATCGGCGATGCCGCGGCTCTGAACAACCTGCGCAGCGGCTGCAATGCCCACCGTCGTCGGCGCGATCACGCCTTTGAGGTCCGGATAGTTCGCCAGTAGTGCTTCCATCTCGGTGGTCGACTTTTCAGGCTGGTCGTCACCATAGACCGTCGCCACCAACTCCATGTTGGAGTATTTGGAATCGTTGGCGAGCGTCTCGTTCATGCCTTCAATCCAGAAATTCTGGTCAGGCGCTTCAGTCGTTGCCGACAGAATGGCGATCTGTCCTTCATAGCCGATCAGCGACCCGACCATCTCAACCTGATCCGCACCGACCTTGGTGAAGTCTGTGGGCAAGATTGTTAGATCGCGCCGGTCTTCATTGCCGGTGATGTCGCCATTGACCGTCATGACTATAATGCCCTGCTCGCGGGC
This sequence comes from Pseudomonadota bacterium, assembly GCA_039815105.1. Classification (GTDB taxonomy): domain Bacteria; phylum Pseudomonadota; class Alphaproteobacteria; order Rhizobiales; family Rhizobiaceae; genus JBCBXA01. The sequence continues at coordinate 961 of JBCBZX010000175.1, read as the reverse complement.
GCTGTCGAAGACCTGGTTCAAGGCGTCGGGCGAATTGGGCGAGATGGCGATGACATCCACGCCGCGCTGAATCTGCGCTTCGATGAACGGTATCTGCGAGGTCGCCTCGGCCGTGGCAGGCGCCACGAATTCGAAGTTGCATGCTATCTGCTCGCATGCGTCGACAAAGCCCTGGGTCAGCGAGTCGAAATACGGGTTGCCTGTGTTTTTGCCCACAAAGACAATGTCAATGTCCTCGGCAAGCGCCGGACCGGCCGTCAGGCTGAACACCGCTGTCGCGGCTATAAGCGTTTTCTTGAGCATGGTTTCTCCTCCTTAGGTTGAACGATCCGGGGTTGTGCCCCCGTTATGGTTGGCCCGTCAGCGTTGCGTCCGGGCGTAGATGAAGTTGGTCGCGATGATGGCGACGATGAGCAAGATACCGAGAACGGTGAGTTGGATGGCGGGAAGCAGGTTGGCCACCGTCATCCCAGTGGAGACGATCACCAGCAGCCAAGCCGCCAAGAAAGTGCCCAGGATGGTGCCGCGCCCACCGAAAATGTAAGTGCCGCCGAGCATGGCCATCAGCACCATTTGCAACTCACCACCCAGAGCCAGATCGTAGCGAACCGAACCCAGCCGCGAAGCCGCCATGATGCCGGCGGCAGCACTCACGAAACCCAGTAGCAGGAACAGACCCCACTTGATGCGCTTGGCATCGATACCGGCGTGGAGCGCTGCATTCTGGTTCGTGCCGATCTGGTAGATCTGACGGCCCACCGCAGTGGCAGCGAGCACAACGCCGAGCACCATTGCGAGCGCGACAAAAATGACGACCGGTAGCGGCACCCCAAACACCATGATCTGGTTGATGCCAATGAATGCCTCGGGCACGCGAATGGAGCGGTCTCCGGCTATCACCTGTGCGAGGCCGCGGAAAAAAATCAGCGTGCCGATGGTCACGATAATGGACGGCAGCCCC
>JBCBZX010000314.1:0-3616 GCA_039815105.1 Pseudomonadota bacterium | reverse complement strand
TCGGGCTGACTGCGTGCAGAGCCATTGGCATCGCACGCTTTGCAGGAGCAGGCGTGAACGGGCCGGAAACAGCGTTTGAAGACACGCGCGGGTTCCTGAGACTTCTGAATGGAGGAATTGCGAAACGAGAGGTGCTTTCAACTCTGGGATACCGTTGGCGGTTGGTTGAGCCGGGTCTTCTATTCAAATCAAACCCCGTCTGCTCAGCGGCTCATGCCGCTATTGATCAGATGCAGACACTCATGTCTGACCTCAATGCCGCTGCAGACGACATCGTTGAAATCCGCGCCGAAGTGCCAGAGCTTGTCTTCATCAGCCTTGTCTATCCAGACCCGCAAACCCCTCAGGAAGCACAGTTCAGCCTACCTTTTGTTTTGGCGTGCGTGGCGCGCTACGGACGCGTGAGATTTGAGGATCTGACACTTGAGGCGCTGCATGACCCGGCGCTCAGGGCGCTGATGGAAAAGGTTCAGGTTGTGAGCGTGCCTGACCTGTCCACCGATGAAATGCGCGCGCGCTATCCCGAAAGCGCACGCCTGACCGTAACATTGAAATCCGGCATGCAGTCCAGCGGGTTTCGCGGCTCCGCTAAGGGCATGCCCGGCAACCCGCAAAACAATACTGAGCTGAAAATGAAATTCGAAACCGCCTGCGCTTTTGCTGGCCTGCGCGGTCCTATCGAAGCCAAGGTCGGGGACAACCCGGCCGCAACCTTCGCGAGGCTGATGGCCTGAGCGTATCACAACAGAGGAGACTGAAATGAAACAGATACTTGCAGCATCCACGGCGATGGTCGTGGCCCTGAGCAGTGTCGCCAATGCCTGCACAAACGACGTGTGGAATAAGGTGATGTCGAACGGCAAGATCGTCGTGGGCGTAAAGGCTGACTATAAACCATGGGGTTACCGTGACACTGATGGCTCTCTCGTAGGCATGGAAATCGACATGGCGCAGAATGTGGCCGATACTATGGGCGTCGAGCTTGAGTTGGTTGCGGTTCAGTCATCCAACCGCATGCAGTTCCTCGAGCAGGGTAAAATCGATTTGATGATCGCAACCATGTCTGACCGTGCTGATCGTCGTGAAATCGTCGGGATTGTTGGACCAAACTACTATACGTCTGGCACCAACCTTCTGGCGCCTGGCGCGTTGGATTTCAGCGATTGGGAGCAAATTCGGGGAAAGCCCGTTTGTGGTAAGCAAGGTGCTTTCTACAATCAGATCGTCGAAGAACGCTATGGCGCGGAAGTGATTGCCTTCACCGGTAACGCCGAAGCAAAACAGGCGCTGCGCGATAAGAAATGCGTTGGATTTGTCTATGATGACAGCTCCATCATGGCCGACCTTGCCTCTGGCGATTGGGACGGCTTTGGCATGCCTATGCCAACAGAGGACGACAACCCGTGGGCGCTGGCCGTGCCGAAGGCAGAGCAAAACTGCGTCTTTGGTCGCTTCATGTCTGGCATGCAGTACAACTGGCACAAGGATGGAACTCTGGTTGAGCTGGAGCAGAAGTGGGGCATCCAAGCGACCACTTATCTTGCCACTCAAAAGGAACGTTTCCAGGACTGGCTGGCAGAGTAATCGCCCCAAAAGACATATCCATGTCCCGCGAAGGGGCATGGATCATCGACAAGAGGAAGGGGCGCCATGCTTGAGACCATTCAGGAATTTTTCCGACAAATGGCAGCGGATCACCCGACGTGGAATTTCATATTTTTCTACGAGGAACGGCAATGGAATAAGGTCGTAAGCGGCCTTTGGATGACGATTAAATTGTCGATCATCTGCGTCATATTCAGCGTCATTATCGGCATCGTTGGCGCCGCAATGCAGGGCGCGCGCAGCCGGATCGTGCGTGGCATAGTGCAGGGCTACATCCAGTTTTTCCGAAACACCCCACCTTTCGTGCAGCTGCTCTTTTTCTTTTTTGCCCTTGGCGCATTCACCCCCACCTATAGCCCTGATGGGTGGCTCGAAATACCGATCATTTCGAATGTCGGCTGGGCCATCATTTCGCTCTCGTTCTTTGCTGGTGCTTTCAATGTCGAGATTTTCCGCGCTGGCGTCGAGGCGGTCCCTGAAAGCACGCAAGAGGCCAGCGAAGCGCTTGGATTTACGAGGCTGCAAACCTTTTCTTACGTGGTTTTGCCGCTTGCCTTGCGCGTCTCCATTCCTGCGCTCAACAACAACCTTGTGAACCTTGTAAAGACGACCACGCAGGCTTTCGTCATCGCCGTTCCCGAGCTGCTTTATCAGGCGATCACGATCTGGAATGACTTTCCATCAGCGCAAAACCCAATGATGCTTGTACTATTTATCTCGTATCTTGCGCTAGTTGGCATTCTGGTTCTGGGCATGAATAAATGGGAACGCTCAATGCGGATCCCGGGATATGGAGCCTGATATGAGCCTTGTAATTCCCGGCCTGACGGCCCCCGCTACAACTGATTTACCGGTTCTTCTGGCCGCTCCTAAACCAAAACCTGTACCCGAGAACCTGCGGTTTAGCCACTGGCTTGGCAACATCCCAATTTGGGTTCCGCTCGCTATCTTTATGATCCTGCTCGTCTGGCCGGTTTACGGATTTGGCCAAGACACGAGTGAAGGCCCAATCACGCCGATTCAGGCGCTCGTGCGCTGGATGCCGTTTCTTTTGACCCAAGGGTTTGTCTTCACGATCCTGATATCGATAATGACGATGGTTGTGGGAACCGTCTTGGGAGTCTTGCTTGGATTAGGTCAGATCTCTCTGCTGCGACCCGTGCGCATTGCAAGTTACTGGATCACCCAAATCTTTCGTAACTCGCCCTGGCTTGTACTCCTTTTCATTGTGATGCTGAGCTTTCCGTTCCAGATCACGATTTTTGGTGTTCTGATACCGATCCCTGACTGGACCAAGGCGGTGTTTGGACTGAGCCTTCCCATCATGGCCAATATTTCCGAGATTGTGCGCGGGGCAATTGCATCTGTACCTTCGGCACAGTGGGAAGCCTCAGAAAGCCTTGCCTTCAGCCGACGCCAGACACTCTTTCAGATCATCCTGCCGCAATGTATCAAACGCATGATCCCGCCCTGGATGAACTGGTACGCGATCCTGACAATGGCGACGCCGATTGTGTCTATCCTTGGCGTCGAAGAGGTGCTCAACCTCACACGGCAGGCGATTGAGGCTGAGAATAACCGGCCGGAATTGCTGGTCCCGTTCTACGGCTTCGTGCTGCTGATCTTCTTTATCTACTGCTACCCGATTGCCCGGCTGACCCTTTGGCTGGAACGTCGCTATGCGCTGAAACTTTAACTGGAGGCCAATCTCATGAGCTGGACACCAGAACAACCAATCGTCTCTCTGACAAACGTCAAAAAATCCTTTGGCTCGCTTGAGGTCCTCAAAGGCGTCTCGATGGACATCATGAAAGGCGAGGTGATTTGTATCATCGGGCCGTCGGGGTCGGGCAAATCCACGCTGATCCGTTGCATTAACGCGCTCAACGACATTCAAGGTGGATCTATTACCGTAGAGGGTCAAGAAGTGCATGACGACAAGCTGGATCGCCTTGAGCTGCGCAAGAAGGTCGGGATGGTGTTTCAGCAATACAACCTGTTCCCGCACAAG
>JBCBZX010000438.1:0-2018 GCA_039815105.1 Pseudomonadota bacterium | reverse complement strand
CCAGTTTCAACGGCGGCATCGGTGGCACAGGCGATGGCCGAGGCTATGGCGTGCGGTGCGTTCAGCCAGCTGGTTCGGCCCGGCGCACCATTTGTGTTGGGCAATTTCCTGTCTTCCATGAGCCTGCGCACCGGGGCACCAACATTTGGCACCCCCGAGCCCGTGGCCTCAAATTATGTGATTGCGCAATTGGCGCGCCGGCTAAAGGTGCCGCTGCGGTGTGGTGGTGCGCTGACGGCATCCAAATTGCCCGATGCACAAGCTGCAGCGGAAAGCGCGGACTCCATGCATTCCACAGCCATGGCTGGTGCAAATTTCGTTTTGCAAGCGGCGGGCTGGCTTGAGGGTGGTCTGTCCTCATCCTACGAAAAGCTGGTCCTGGACGCAGATCGTCTGGGTGGGCTGGTGAAACTTCTTGGTGGGATGGAGACAGATGACAATGCTCTTGGCCGGAGTGCCTATGAGGATGTGGAACCTGGCGGTCATTTCCTTGGGTCCAGTCACACCATGTCAAATTATGAAACCGCCTATTACGAAAACCCCCTGTCCGATAATCGCAGCGTGGAACAGTGGACAGATGCTGGGTCTCCCGACGCCGCCAGCCGAGCAACGGCGCGCTGGAAGAAGCTGCTCGAGGATTACGAACGCCCCAAAATGGACGAAGGTCTCAATGAGGAACTGTTGGCCTTCATGGCTAAGCGCAGGGCCGAAATGCCAGATGCCTGGTATTGATTGAGCCCGATGCTCGAACTTCTGGCTTAACTTCCCATCGATTGGTCGTTAGACCCGCTTTGTCGGCGGACATCAGTTTTCCGGCGGGCGGCAATTGCGCGGGGGTCCACCATGTCGAAACAAAAAATTACACCGGCTGATTTGAGATCGCGGCAATGGTTCGACAACCCTCTCGATCAGGAAATGACGGCCCTCTATCTCGAGCGCTACCTCAATTATGGTCTGACGCGCCGGGAGTTGCAGGGCGATAAACCCATCATCGCAATTGCGCAAACCGGCTCGGACCTGAGCCCTTGCAACCGGCATCATATCGAGCTCGCAAAGCGTGTGCGCGACGGCATTATCGCAGCAGGCGGTGTGCCCATCGAAGTTCCGGTCCATCCAATCCAGGAGACGGGTAAACGGCCGACAGCCAGCCTCGATCGCAATCTGGCTTATCTGAGCCTTGTGGAAACGCTGTTTGGCTATCCGCTTGATGGCGTGGTGCTGACAATAGGGTGTGACAAGACCACACCTGCACTGTTGATGGCGGCGGCCACCGTGAATATTCCGGCCATCGCCCTTTCGGTCGGGCCAATGCTCAATGGTTGGCATACGGGTGAAGATGGGGTCGAGCAGCGCACCGGATCTGGCACAATTGTTTGGAAGGCCCGCGAACTGCACGCCGCCGGCGAGATTGACGATGACGGCTTTTTTGATCTGGTGGAAAGCTCCACCCCATCGGTGGGTTATTGCAACACTATGGGCACCGCCACGACGATGAACAGCCTGGCCGAAGCGCTGGGTATGCAATTGCCGGGGGCTGCCGCCATTCCAGCGCCTTACCGCGAGCGCGTGCAGATTGCTTACGATACGGGCCACCGCATCGTTGAGATGGTGTGGGAAGATCTCAAGCCGTCTGACATCATGACGCGCCAAGCCTTTGAGAATGCAATCGTTGTCAATTCAGCGATTGGTGGGTCGACAAATGCGCCCATCCATCTCAATGGCGTAGCGCGGCATCTGGGCATTGAGCTGACCACCGACGATTGGCAAAGGCATGGCCACCACGTTCCGTTGCTGGTGAACCTGCAACCGGCCGGAGAATATTTGGGTGAGGATTATCACCGCGCCGGTGGTGTGCCCGCCGTCACGGGCGAGTTGATGCAGGCGGACATGCTGCCGCACCCTGATGTGATCACTGCAAATGGGCAAACGATGGGGGCCAATTGCGACGCGCGGCGTTCCAAGAACAAAAAGGTGATCAAAGCCGTCGCTGCGCCGCTTATGGCGGAAGCCGGCTTCCT
>JBCBZX010000331.1:0-3351 GCA_039815105.1 Pseudomonadota bacterium | reverse complement strand
CTACACAGTGCTCGATCACATTCAATTTCACTATGGCCGCTGCTGGCCTCTCGATCTGGCGCTTTGGGATCTACATGGCAAACAGGCCAACGAACCCGTCTGGAAGCTGCTTGGAGGCAGAAGTGGGGACGTGCCGCTTTACGCATCCTCCGGCGTTGCCTGGGACATTGGCGAGCTTGTGGAGCAGGCAGAGTTTTTTGCCCAGTCCGGTTTTCCCGCCATGAAGATCAGGCTCTCCAGCACCAAAGGCGGGCGCACGGACTGGCGGGCCGATGTCGCGGCACTTGAAGCGGTGCGGAATCAGATTGGTGACAGGCTGGACCTGATGGTGGACTGCAATCAGGGCTGGCGCATGCCTTGGGACACATCCGCCCCCTGGACTGTCGATACAGCACTTGAGGTCGCCCGCGCCCTGGAGCCGCTGCGCCCGTTCTGGATGGAAGAACCCCTGCACCGTGCCGACAGGAAGGGTATGGCCGCCCTGCGCAATGCCACCCATATTCGCATTGCCGGCGGTGAGATGACACGTGATGTTCAGGAGTTCGATGATCTGATCGCCGACAATTGCTTAGATGTGTATCAGGCGGACGTGGCGCTGGTGGGCGGCATCACAGGGTGCGCCCGCATCGCCCGCCAGGCGGTGGCAGCAGGCGGCCTCTACACGCCGCACTCATGGACCAATGGTGCCGGCGTTCTCGCCAACGCGCATCTGACGGCAGGTTGCACGAATGCACCATTTCTCGAATTTCCGTTCGATCCACCGCAATGGTCATTGGCGCACCGGGACTACATGCTGGCGGCGCCTGCAGACCATGACAATGGCATTCTACACCTTGGCGATGCGCCGGGCTTAGGCATAGAGCTCGATGAGGACCGGCTGCGCGCAACGCGGATAAGCTGACCACAAATCCCCGACCCTGCGACGCAACCCATTGTCTTCCGGCTGAACGGGAGAATGGCCATGGCAACGTTTCTAACTGCAAATCTGGGCGCAATAGATCGCGACGCTTCGCAACTTTATGCAATCAAGAAGGCGGCCAGGCAGCTCAGTGTATCCTATGGAGCACTTGCGGCAGTCGTCCATGTTGAGAGCGGTGGCAGAAGCTTCGCCATGGTCAATGGACGACCCGAGCCACTCATTCGCTTTGAAGGCCATTATTTCCACCGCCTTCTATCCACCAGTCTAAGGTCACAGGCTGTCCAAAGCGGGCTCGCTTCATCCCGCGCAGGGGATATTAGAAATCCGCGCACCCAGGCAAATAGGTGGAGGTTGCTGCGCCGCGCCCGCGACATAGACCGCAGTGCTGCGGATCAATCGGTCTCCTGGGGTATTGGGCAAGTTATGGGCGCAAATTGGAAAATGCTTGGCTATAGCTCAGTGGCAGCGTTGGTGGCCGATGCCCGTTCCGGATTTGACGGGCAATTGCGATTGATGACGCGCTTCATCGTGCAGCGTGACCTGCTTCCCCATTTGCGGGCCGCCGACTTTGCAGCATTTGCGCGGGTTTATAACGGCCCGGCTTACGCCAAGCACGGCTATCACACCCGCATGGAGGCAGCTTTTCGCCGCTTCTCCGGCACATATCTGCCATCCCACCAGCGCGACTGGCTGGGATTGGGCGATTTTGGCCCGCAGGTGCAAGAGCTGCAAAAGGAGTTACGCGCGGCGGGCGAGATGATCGCGATTGACGGAGATTTTGGGCCCGATACGCATCGCGCTGTTGTGCGCTTTCAGGCCCGGTCCAAATTGCCGGTGGACGGGATGGCCGGCCCAGCCACCCGCGCCGCGCTGCTGGCCTATCTGCCGGTCCCACAAACTCAGCCAAACGGTTTGCAGCTGTTTCGCCGTTTCACACAAAACCTTGGGCGAGCGCTTCAATCCTCCTAGCTCCATTGCGTGATTTTATTGTCCCCGCTAGGCAGTACAAAGGGCAGTGTTAAATCGCATCAAGGAGCAATTCATGGCCGCCGAACAGGACGTGCAAGCTGTACGAAAAGTCATGACCGCAGCACCGGTAATCCCCGTGCTGACCATTGAACGTGTCGAAGACGCGGTGCCATTGGCCCAGGCATTGGTGGATGGTGGGCTACCCGCCATTGAAATCACGCTGCGCACCGATGCCGCGCTGGAAGCAATTCGCCGGGTGGCAGCCGAAGTGGAAGGCGCGATTCCCGGCGCCGGTACCGTGCTCACCCCACAACAGGTGGCCGATTGCGAAGCGGCGGGCTGCAAATTTCTTGTCAGTCCCGGGGCATCTGCCGCCCTGCTCAATGCCGTGGCCAATCACTCAGTGTCCCTTCTGCCCGGCGCTGCCACGGCGTCCGAAGTGATGGCCCTGGGCGAGCGTGGCTATGAATGCCTGAAGTTCTTTCCGGCCGGTCCAGCGGGCGGACCATCCTACCTCAAGGGCTTGGCTGGCCCCCTGCCCGGCTTCACCTTCTGCCCAACAGGCGGCGTGAGCCAAAACAATGCGCTCGATTACCTGGCATTGCCAAATGTCGCCTGCGTCGGCGGCTCGTGGGTTGCGCCCAAGAAGCTTATTGATGCAAGAGCTTGGGGCGAGATCACACAATTGGCCGCCGCAGCCTCAAAAATCTCAGCAGGCTGACGCCGTCGCATCGGGTTTGCGCGCAAATGCAAACTCGCTCTGCGCATTTCTCTGGAAACTGCTCTGGGACACAAACACGCATCATTGCATTTACGTAGACGTAAAGGTAAGATTTGAGTTGTTGGTCGGAGGCGGCACGCTGACGCGTGGACGACGATTATCGCCTCAAATGACTTGGCGAAACCCTGCGCCTCTGGCACAGAATACGCCACGAAACTGGCGCTGCTGAACGAGCGCCAACCATGCCAAGACGGCAAGAGGATTAGACCGCCAATCGGCCAGCGCGCCGAACCACATTGCGGACATTGAACAGGAGATATTCCATGAAGATTCTGGTGCCCGTAAAAAGGGTCGTCGATTACAACGTGAAAGTGCGGGTCAAGGCAGACAAGTCGGGCGTTGAGCTCGCCAACGTCAAGATGTCCATGAACCCCTTCGACGAGATTTCCGTGGAAGAGGCGCTACGTCTCAAGGAAGCTGGCGTGGCAGACGAAATTGTGGTCGCCTCCATCGGTCCGCAGCAGAGCCAGGAAACCATCCGCACGGCCCTCGCCATGGGTGCCGACCGGGGCATTCTGGTCAAGACTGATGAGATGGCCGAGCCTCTCGACGTTGCCAAAATTCTCAAAGGCATCGTGGATGAAGAACAGCCAGGCCTCGTGATCGTCGGCAAGCAGGCCATCGATGATGATTCCAACCAGACCGGCCAGATGCTGTCGGCACTTCTGGGTTGGAGCCAGGG
>JBCBZX010000157.1:0-7107 GCA_039815105.1 Pseudomonadota bacterium | reverse complement strand
TCGCGAATATCGGGCTCGTCATCAACCACCAGAATGTCAGTCTGCATGGAAGTCCTCCGGTTGTCGGATTGTTGTTGTTTCGTCGCTCGCCGCGTCAGGTGCAGTTTTCATTTTGGCGATGGTCATGGTCACCATCGCGCCAGTTTGACCATCCCTTAGCTCAGGTGCGTCGGTCAGCTCGATGGTGCCGCCATGGTCCTCTATGATCTTGCGGACGATTGCCAAGCCCAACCCAGTGCCCTTCTCCCGCGTGGTCATATAGGGCTCGAACAGCCGCTGGCGGCTCTCTTCAGGCAGGCCCTTGCCGTTATCGATGACCCTGATTTCATAGTGATCCGCTTCATTGGTGAGCGTGACCTGTATCAGCCCTTTATGGTCATGGTCTTTTTCCAGCACCGCTTCGATACTTTCGGCGGCGTTCTTGACCACATTCCCCACCGCCTGAGATATGAGCCTCATGTCCAGCTCGGTCATCAACGGCACATCGCCAATATGCGCTTTGAACTCGATCTCTGGGCGGGCCACTTCGCGCAGGAAGACCGCTTCCTTCACCGCTTCGCGAAGATCAGCTTGTTCAAATTGAGGTTTCGGCATGCGTGCAAATTGGGAGAATTCGTCCACCATCCGGCCAATGTCTGAGACTTGGCGCACGATGGTGTCGGTGCACTGATCGAAGACCTCGCGATCCTCGGTCAGCTTGCGTCCATACCTGCGCTTAAGCCGTTCCGCTGACAGCTGAATTGGGGTCAGTGGATTTTTGATTTCATGGGCGATGCGCCTGGCGACATCTCCCCACGCGCTGTCCCGTTGGGCCAGAACAAGGTCTGTAATGTCGTCCATGGTGACCACGTATGAATGCTGGTGGTCGTCGGACCCCTCATCGGTGACCTGAACGTTCCAAGTGCGCTCCTTGCCACCGCGTCGAATGTTGATCTGCTGCATGCGAGACGAACGAGCGCTGCGGCGGGCTTCATCCAAAACCTCCGCCAGCGCAGGGGCCAGCTCGTGCACGTCTCGTCCCACCAGCGATCGACCGGCATGACCCAACATATGTTGAGCCGCAAGATTGGAGATGGAGACGACACCCTCGCCGGTCACGCCCAACACGCCTGGTGTCACGCCAGACAACACAGCCTCTGTAAATCGACTGCGCCGATCCATGGTGTCGCGGGCCGCCATAATCTCATCTCGCTGGGTGCCTATGTCCGACACCATCCGGTTGAAGGTATCGGAAAGCGCGGCGACATCGCCCTCCGAACTATCAACCGGCACACGGGCCTTCATATCGCCTCCCCGCACCTGCTGCGCCGCACCAATCAACTGCCGAATAGGCGCCACAAGTCGGTCGGCGAAGTTCACGCCAATCCATATGGCTGAAAGCAGGAGAATGAGGGTCACGGAGATGTATAGAACCGCAAATGCAAACTGTACGGACAATCGGCTGTCTGAAAGCTGCCCGTACAAGGTAGTGTTGTTCTCCATCAATGTCAGAGACCGCCGCACAATCGAGTCCAACTCACGGGTTGTATAGAGGTAGGCGAAGGGAATTTCTGGCAAGCGGATGATTGCCCCCACTATATTGCCTTCCCCGGGTGAAATCAGCTTTGGATCGCCGTCGCCAGCGGCAGCAAGTGTGGCCTGTGCCAGCTGAGGCAACGGGTTGGGCTCATCGGTCCGGATAACGGCATTGATGATGGTTTCGCCTTCTCCGGTGATGAGGGCTGCACCAAGCATGCCGCGGCCGCGTGCCTGACGGGTCAGGATTTCCTGAAAGCCGCCGGGGTCTAACCTGAAGATGGATGCATTACGGTTGAGCTCCGCTGCCATGGAAAGCGTTGACCCTTGCAAGGTGCGTGCACTCTCTCGAATATAGGCCCGTGCCACTTCCTGTGATGAGTCCACAATGGTCCGTGTGCGCTCGGCAAACCAACGGTCCAGACCGCGATCCAGAGTTACGCCGGCGATAATGGCCACCAGCAACGCCGGCACAGTTGCGACGATGCCAAACAGACCCACAATGCGCACGTGCATTCTGGCAGCAGCACGGCCCTGGCGCTGGGCCTGCAAGAGCCGCCAAATCTCGCGAACGATCAGAATAGTCAGCAAAATCGCGAAACCGCCATTGACCGCCACGGCCATGATTACGACTTCGCCAGTGGGTTCAAACTGGGTGTAGCCCAGCAGAATTGCGAACGAAATCATACAACTGGACAGGGCTGCTACAACGGCAGCATAACCGAACACCCGGTTGACCCGACCCAAGCTTGCACCGCGGTTCAGCTCATCTGCCGGATTGCTTTTCACCGAAGCCTTGCTGTCATTTGCCGACAAGCCGTCACCAACACCACCGCCACGGACCATTTTCGACCCTTGGGTTGCAATGTCTTTCTTAGGGTCCATCTCCGGACCGAGTAGTGGCGATGTTTCGAGACTGGCGGTCAACTCAGGTTCCGTCGTGATCATTTAGCGCAGAGGCTCTGCCCGAATCCAAATTGGAACTGTCAGGACTGCGCCCTGTTTGTGGCAAATTTGCAACATGGCGTAAATGCCCAAACGGAACTTCGCTCTCAACCCGTCGTGATTAGTTTAATAACCCTTATTTCGCAGAACCTGTAGCTCAAGCTCCCGGATCTTCTTGCGCAAAGTGTTGCGGTTCAATCCAAGAACTTCAGCTGCTCTGACTTGGTTGCCATGGGTGCGCGCTAGAATGGCGCTCAACAGTGGCGCTTCGATTTCGCGCAAAATTCGATGGTAGAGACCGGGGGCTGGCAAGCCGTCACCGGCTTTGGCTATGATTGCCTCCATGTGGCGGCTCATGGCACCCACAATGCCGTCATCTGAGCTGGTGTCGCCTGCGACCTCCATTCCACCAGGTCGTTGGCTGGCTAATTCGGAACGGACTATCTGAGGGCCAATTGTATCTTGCGGATACAAGGCGCTGAGGCGCCGGACCAAATTTTCCAACTCGCGCACATTGCCGGGCCAGTTATATCTGCGAAGCAGATCCATCGCTTCGGGGTCGATGCGCTTGGCCTGCAGACCCTCGCTTTCGCATTGAGCAAAGAAGTGGCGAACAAGATCGGGAACATCATCAGCCCGTTCGCGAAGAGGCGGAAGGCGCAGCGGTACGACGTTGAGCCTGTAGTACAAATCTTCTCGAAACAGGCCCTGATCGATAAGCCGTGACAGGTCTTTGTTCGTCGCCGCAACGATTCTGATATCGGTTCGGATGGGAGTGCGACCGCCAACGGTGGTGTATTCGCCCTGCTGCAACACGCGCAGCAGGCGGGTCTGCGCCTCCATGGGCATGTCGCCTATCTCATCAAGAAACAGCGTTCCACCATTGGCTTGTTCAAACCGCCCCGTAGAACGCGCCTGGGCTCCGGTGAAGGCGCCCTTTTCGTGACCGAACAAATCGCTTTCAATCAAATCTCTTGGGATGGCAGCCATGTTTACGGCCACAAATGGCCCCTTTGAGCGCTTGCCAAAATCATGCAGTGCGCGCGCAACAAGCTCTTTACCGGTCCCGGATTCACCCGTGATCATGACGGTAAGGTCCGTCTGCATCATACGCGCCAGAACACGATAAATGTCCTGCATGGCGGCGGAACGGCCCACAAGAGGAATATTTTCCGTCGGCCCACCCTTCGCCAGTCCCCTGTCCAGCGGCTTGCTGCGCAGTTCTTCCAACGCCCTTCCGACGATGGCCCTCAACTCACCCAGATCAAAGGGTTTGGGCAGATATTCGTAAGCACCCAATTCAGATGCCTTCACCGCAGTCATGAAAGTGTTTTGAGCGCTCATCACAATGACCGGCAAATTTGGCCTGGCATCGCGAATGCGGGGCAGCACATCAAACAAATTATCGTCGGGCATGATGACGTCGGAAACCACAACGTCCCCCTCGCCCGAAGACACCCACCGCCACAGGGTTGCAGCGTTGGATGTCACGCGCACGTCATATCCGGCTCGGGACAGGGCTTGGCTCAGCACCGTGCGAATGGCCGTGTCATCGTCGGCAACCAGAATGGTCCCAGTGGTTCTGTTCACGCCTTACTCCATTCCAATCTGAATATTGCCGTCTTCATCTTCGTGCATTGGCAAAAGCACGCTGAATGTGGTTTTGCGACCATGGGATCGATGTTCCACCACTCCGCCATGGTCACGAATTACCTTTGCGACCAATGCCAGACCCAGGCCGGTCCCGTTGGTTTTGGTCGTCACGAAGGGGTCAAACAAATCCCTGGCCAACTCGGGCGAAATGCCACCGCCATTGTCGGTGATGGTGCATTCAAGCGGTAAGTTGAGCCGCTCTGAACCGCCGGGCACAGCCATGCGCATGCCTGGACGGAAGGCCGTCGAGAGAGTGATCTCTCCATCGCTGTTTTGGCCAATGGCCTCAGCGGCGTTTTTCACCAGGTTTAAAAAAACTTGAACCAACTGATCTCGATTGCCGCGCACGAGGGGCAAAGAAGGATCATATCGTTCCGTTATGCGAATATGGCTGGCGAACCCGGCCTGGGCGGACAGTTTTGCCGTTTCCAAGGCCGCGTGAATGTTAACCGGTTCAAGAATTGGGGGGCGCTCGTCGGAGAACACTTCCATGCGATCCACAAGCGCGACGATGCGGTCGGTCTCCGCCTGAATGAGCCCGGTCAGCGCACGATCATCTTCGGCATCTATGGCGCCTTCCAACAATTGCGCCGCGCCGCGAATTCCGGCCAGAGGGTTCTTGATTTCATGGGCCAGCATGGAGGCAAGACCTGTGACCGTGCGGGCAGCACCACGATGGTTGAGCTGCCGGTCAATCTTGTCGGCCATGGAACGCTCTTCAAGAAACAGGATCGTCATGGGCCGGTCATCAAGACCACCAACAGGCGCGGCATACACATCAACTTGCACGCCATCGCCAATGCGCGGGCTGGAGAGATCAACCTTTCGTTCCGACACGGAAGCGTTGCTGTCGCGCACCTGATCAAGCAGTGCGAGCATGGGGCTATCGAACGGCAGAATGCTGGTCAGACCATGCTTTCGAAGCATTTTTTGAGATGTCATAAAGAATTGCTCAGCTGCGGCATTGCAGCGAAGAACTTCATTGCTCGCGCCGATCATGAGGACTGGATGCGGAAGTGCTTCCACCAGCAGCACATCGAGCATGCTACGCCCGGCCCTCGCCTCAATGTCTGCGGGGCTCATGCAGCGTTCCTCTCGGCGGTATGACCGCCAATTGCGTCACCAAACAGATCAGCGATGAGAGCCAGCACCTCCTTGGGTTCTTCGGCTTTCATGAGCTGTAACCGCTGGTCTGGGCTGGCGTTTACGGTGCTGGTTTGAAGATACCAATCGAGATGTTTACGAGCCTGCCGGACACCCAGTGCAGTGCCATAATGGGCAAGCATCGCCTCATAATGCTCTGCGATCACGACGGCCAGTGACGCCCCAGAAGGCGCCGGCGGATAACGACCGTTTGCGAGGAACTGGCTCGTCTGCCCTACGATCCATGGCGCACCATAGGCACCCCGGCCAATCATCACCGCATCTGCGCCTGAAGCTGTCAGCATATCGGGCGCGTCCTCAGGCCGCGTTAAATCACCATTGGCAATGAGCGGCAAAGACATGGCGTCCCGCACGGCATGGATCGCACTCCAATCCGCCTTGCCTTTGTAAAATTGATTGCGCGTGCGCCCGTGAACAGTGATCAACTGCACGCCTTCGCCTTCGGCAATTTGCGCCAATTGCGGCGCATTGATCGAGTCATGGTCCCAACCGAGGCGCATTTTCAGGGTCACGGGAACGCTTGTCGCGCTGACCGTGGCGACGATGAGCCTTTGAGCCAGCTCTAAATCCCGCATCAGCGCAGATCCGGAAAGTCCGCTGACCACCTTTTTGGCCGGGCAACCCATATTAATATCGATAATCGCGGCTCCGGACTGCTCCGCCAACTTTGCCGCTTCTGCCATCCACCGGGGTTCACGGCCTGCCAACTGCACCACCGGGACTTCGATCCCATCGCTTTCGGCTTTCAGGCGCATCTCTTCGTGGCCAACCACAAAGGCTTCGCTGGCCACCATTTCAGACACCACAAGGCCGGCGCCAAACCTTGATGCTATTCGGCGGAACGGAACATCGGTGACACCGGACATGGGCGCAAGAACAGCCCGACCGGTAAAGCCGAGTGCCTTGAGTGCTGGGGATAGTTCGGGGTCTTGAGTCACGAAAGCTGCCATCTGATTTTGCCACATTATGAGGCAACAGATATCAATGCACAATATTTAATCTGCGACACGCCGCTTTGCCACAGATCACTTGCTCCCGGTCCCATGGGGGTGCAGTAAGCCCGAATGACGGCGCAGCACACCAATCCTTCGGACACGCACCTCAATGTTTCCGGTAAGCCTTTGAAAATCGGCGTTGTGGTGGTTGCTGCGGGGCGCGGATCACGCGCCAGCGACTATTCGAGCGGACCCAAACAATATTTCAAACTTGGAAGTCAAACCCTGCTGGAAAGAACGTTGCGAGCCCTTTTGGCGGGTATAGAAGGAGTGGAAGCGTCGCTGTTGACGGTTATCCACGCTGATGATGGCGACCTCTATGAAGCTGCGATTCCCGCTGAACTGCGCGCCGCGATTTGCAGCCCCACACATGGAGGCGGGACCCGACAAGCATCGGTTCTGTCCGGCCTGGAAGCGCTGGCAGAAACAAAGCCGGATGTCGTTTTGGTGCATGATGCGGCACGCCCGTTCGTGTCGCCCAAGATCGTGGCCTCGCTCATTGAGCGGGCAGCCGCTGGATATGCCAGCCTACCGCTCTTGCCGGTGCACGATACGGTCAAGCGCGTTAAAAGCGGTGTTGTGGAAGAGACGATAGACCGGTCCCGATTGGGCCTTGCGCAAACGCCGCAGGCCTTCCCATTCGAGCACATTTTAGATTTGCACCGCAAAGCCGCATCGCTGGACCATGAGTTCACCGATGACATCGCTATTGCTGAGCATTTTGGCGTGCCCATCCACGCCGTCGCGGGCGACCCAAACAATATCAAACTCACCACGCCTGAAGATATGCGGAAAGCACAAGCCATGCTGGCACCCACCCTCCCCGACATTCGCG
>JBCBZX010000043.1:0-14013 GCA_039815105.1 Pseudomonadota bacterium | reverse complement strand
CTCACCCCCATAATTGTGCAGGCGGCGGCCCAATAGTGTTGGTGGTGTAGGGAAGAGGTGGTTGGCGGTCCCGAGCCATCAGCAAGGGCCCATCTAAATCCACATGTTCTGCATCCTGCGCCAATATCATGGCCGGCGCCATCGCCAGTGACGTGCCGACCATGCAGCCCACCATAATACCGAACCCAAGATTACGCGCCTCTCGCTGCATTGCCAGAGCTTCCGTAAGGCCACCGCTCTTGTCGAGCTTGATGTTCACAAAATCATATTTGCCCAAAAGGTCGGGCAAATCCCTAGAGCAATGTGCGCTTTCATCCGCGCATATCGGCACGGGCCGGGGGGCCGTTTGCAGAAACTCATCCTCCCCGGCTGGCAGCGGTTGTTCGACAAGCGACACATGGGCTTGTGCGCAGTGGCGCATCATCTCGGTATAATTGTCATGCGACCAGGCTTCATTTGCATCGACTATGAGCCGCGCCTCCGGAGCTGCTGCTCGCACGGCGTGTATTCGGGCGGCATCGTCGGAGTCGGAGCCGCCAACTTTCATTTTTAGTTCCTTATGGTCTGCATGCACGCGCGCCTGTTCTGCCATCGCCTGCGGGTCCGCAAGTGATAGGGTGAGATAAGTTTGCCGCGTGCCCAAAAAGCGATGGCCCGCCTCCAGATAAGCGGCTTTGCCTGAGCGCTTGGCGTTAAGGTCCCACAACGCACAATCCACCGCGTTTCTGGCTGCACCACGGGGTAGCAAAGGCTGCAATTGCTGGCGGGTGATACCGCCCTTCAACGCCTCGGCAACCGAACGTATCTGCGCCTCTACGCTTTGCGGCGTCTCGCCATACCGGGCGTAGGGCACGCATTCGGCCTGGCCCCGCGCGCCGCTCGCATGATCCATCAATGTCAGGTGCACGACTTCGGCGCTCGATTTTGAGCCTCTGGCAATGCGGAAGGTCGATGCCAAGGGCCAGCTTTCGTGGGTGATCTTCAAATCAATCATCGCTGGTTCCAGAATGTGACCTTGATGCCGTGCTGTCTATGTTCACCGCTTTGTCAAGTGATGAGATGAGTGGGCGAAAAGTTGTGTGCACCGGCCCGGCCCGTTTTGGCCCGCCTTTGGCCTGTTGCTAGCCTGATGGTGCACTATGTCGTAAACCATGTGCAGGGCAGGGCTTCTGCCTGAATCTCTTGCTCAAGCCAGACTCTCTTGAAAGCGCGTGATACGTCAATGGCTACCTTTGAATCTTTGGACGGAGAGATTGAGCCGGTGCAGCCGACGAGGTCCAGTGCGCAAGGACAGGCGGTCATCGCCGTAGGTGAACGCAATGGGGCTGATTTTATAGAGCTATCGGGAGTCTGGTCCCTGCGCACACTTGGGCAGGTTTGGCCGCAAATCGCGAAGCTGACCGATGAGTTTGCATCAACCGGAAAGCGTGTTGAAGTGGATGCCACCGAGATCACACAGTTCGACGTGAGTGGCGCGTGGGCTGTTCGCGAGATTGCATACCGCCTCGAAGCCCGGGGGCGTTCTGTCAATTTGGTCGCCTCGGATCGCCTTGAGGCTGTTTTCCAACGCATGAGCGAGCAAAATAGGGATTACTCGTTCAAGCCGCCGGAAAATGAGGAAGATGCGGTTGTTGGTGCGCTGGCGTCTCTTGGACAGAAAGTTGCCCAAGGTATTTCGGATTTCATTCGCGGCCTAGACCTCGCCGGGGCGCTGATGCTGTGGATTGTCACGGCGGCTCGGCGAGGTGGTCTGCGCCCCAGATCGATAGCGACCCACGGCATTCGAATGGGAATTGGCGCCGTGCCAGTCGTTGCGATTTCGGCATTTCTCGTGGGGGGTGTGATCGCGCAACAATCGGCTTATCAGCTGAAGGATTTTGGCGCTGAAACGCTTGCCGTAGACCTTTCGAGTTACATGATTTTCCGCGAGCTGGCGATCCTGATCGCCGCCATCATGGTGGCCGGCCGGTCGGCCAGCGCCATAGCTGCGGAGATCGGTGCCATGAAGATGCGCGAGGAGGTGGACGCGCTTACGGTTATGGGTCTCGAGCCCGTTGAAGTGCTTGTTATTCCTCGGCTTGTCGCCCTGGTGCTGGTGCTGCCTCTTCTCACAATCGTTGCGATGGGGTTTGCAATTTTCGGTGCAGCAACACTGGTGAACTTATATTCTGGCATAGGTTTCGAGCTCTATTTGGAACGTATGAGAGACTTCGTGTGGCCTTCAACCATCATATCGACCATGATCAAAACGCCCTTCATGGCAATTGCCATCGGCGTGATCGGTTGTTTGGAGGGGCTGAAAGTAGGCGGTAGCACCGAGAGCTTGGGGCAACGCACGACATCGGCCGTGGTGAAAAGTATTTTCGCCGTTTTCTTGCTGAACGGCTTTTTCGCCGTGTTCTTTGCGGCCATTGAGTATGGCTGATCCTGTGACAAAGGCCCAAACAATCGCTCGGCAGGACGTGCTTATCGGAGTGCGGGACCTGACGGTGGGATTTGGTGACAAGGTGATCATCGAAAATCTCGATCTAGATGTTTATCGCGGCGAGGTCTTGGGAATTGTTGGCCCTTCGGGAACGGGAAAGTCTGTGCTGCTGAGGGCCATTTTAGATTTGGTCCCGAGGCGAGCTGGCAAGATCACCGCGTTCGGTGCCGATATTGACAATGAAGCGGAACTCGATCGCCGAATGGTGGAGCAGAAATGGGGCGTTCTGTTTCAACATGGCGCGCTTTTTTCGTCCCTCACTGTCCGCGAGAACATTCAGGTGCCGATGCGGGAGTATTTGCGGCTGCCGATGGAACTGATGGACGAGCTGGCAAATTTCAAACTCGGCCTGGTGGGCTTGCCGGCGACCGCCGGCGATTTGTACCCGTCGGAACTGTCGGGTGGCATGACAAAGCGTGCTGCGCTTGCACGGGCGCTGGCACTCGACCCGGAGATCGTTTTTCTTGATGAGCCGACATCTGGTCTTGACCCGATCGGTGCCGCCGAATTTGACCGCATGATTGGCGGCTTGCGCGATGTGATGGGCTTGACAGTCTTCATGGTGACACACGATCTGGGGTCGCTTCACTCCGTCTGTGACCGAATTGCCGTTCTTGGAAATAGAAAGGTGCTGGTGGAAGGTGATATTCCACGTTTGCTTGCCTTCGATGATGAGTGGGTGCAGTCCTACTTCAAGAGCGGACGCAGCATGAGCCATGCGGATCAAGACATGGCCTAAATGTTGAGTGCAGGGATTTAAGGCGAACCGTTGGAAACCAAAGGTAACTACGTACTGATAGGCCTGTTTGCGCTGGTAATTACAGCGGTGAGCTTCGCCTATTTCTACTGGAGCGGTCGCTATGAAGCGGCTGCGGACCAGCAGGCTATTGAGCTGCGTGTTGCAGGTTCGGCCACTGGGCTCGGCCCCGGTAGTGCCGTTCTGTTTAACGGCATTCGCGCGGGGCAAGTAACGGGCATCGCTGCCGACCCCGAAGATCCAAACCTTGTGCGGGTGTTCGCCCGCATCGACCAGTTCCTCCCTATCAAAGAGGATACGCGTGCGTCTGTCGGCACCCAGGGCATAACCGGCATCTCTGTTGTCAATCTGTCGGGTGGTAGTCTTGGCGCACAGCGCCTGCTCCAGTCCACCAATGTGAATGCGGTGGGGGTACCGGTGCTCGAGGCGGACGCAACCTCTGATATTCTGGCGGAGGCGCAGCAGCTGACGGGGCAGGCTGGCAACATTCTGTCCGGTATTGATGGGCTGATTACAGAAAACCGCAGCGATCTGAACGGCATTATCGACAATGTTCTGGGTTTTACCGATGCATTGAATTCCAACTCTGCTGAGCTGGAGAGCTTTTTGCGGTCTGCTGCAGATGTGGGGCGTTCGCTGGAAGGCTTGGCTGGCACTCTGCGTCCCGCTGCCACGCGCCTGGAAACGATACTTGCGGCCGTCGAGCCGGACAAAATCGCCCAGACGACCAACAA
Source organism: Pseudomonadota bacterium (assembly GCA_039815105.1). Lineage (GTDB taxonomy): Bacteria > Pseudomonadota > Alphaproteobacteria > Rhizobiales > Rhizobiaceae > JBCBXA01. The sequence goes on along the minus strand of JBCBZX010000043.1, from coordinate 10,037 downwards.
TGTTGCACAGATAAGCGAAGATCTTGCCCGCGCTTCCAGCAGGATCGACACCATTCTGGCGGAGGCCGAGGGCACGGCAAGCAATCTGAATGATTTCTCCCGGGCTTTGGTGCGCAGTGGCGCGCAGGCCGAGCGTATTCTTGGCGCTGTCGAGGCCGACAGCGTGGCGGCAATCGTGAACCAGGTAAATCAGACGTCTGAGAATGTCAGGCAGCTGACCGCTGACCTGCAACCGCTCGCTGAAACTCTGTCCAAACGCACGATGGATATCGACAAAGTGCTCAGTGATGCGGCCAACATTAGCGGGAACGTGAGTGCGGGAACTGAAAATTTGGCCGAGCTAACCGATGGTTTGGTGGAAGCGGCCAACGCGGTGGCAGGCTTGGGGGCCGATCTGTCGGGCACGGTTGAGCTGTTGGGCAATGATCTTAGCCAGACTGCGAAGGACGCCCAAAGCCTCATCGCACGGACTGGAGATGCGGTTCAGGAAGCTCAAGGCACGCTGTCGGATGTTCGAAGCGTGGTGGGCGATGCCGGAGAAATCGTTAAGGCGTTCGATCCTCAAATGTTTCAGGATGCGACGGCCAGCGTTCAGGCTGCAGCCCAAAGCGCGCGCAAGACGATTGAGAGTTTTGAACCGCTGGGTGACGCCGTCTCCGCCCGCGCGGGGGACGTGGATGCGATCATCGTTGACCTTCGCGGCACGCTGGAGAACGTGCGCGGTGAGTCCGCGCGGCTGGGTGGCCTGTTGGACACAACTGAGGAGGTCATTGGCTCAGGCGAGGCGCAAGGTTTGATTGCTGAAGCCACGCAGGCCGCCCGGTCGTTCCGCGAACTTGCGGACCTGCTGGCCGTGCGGTCTGACAGCATAACTGCCAACTTCAATCAATTTTCCGAGCGTGGCCTTGGCGATTTGCAACAGCTCATCCGCCAAACTCAAAGTGCCGTCCGGACGTTTGAGCGCACGGTTCAAACCATTGGCGATAATCCCCAGCGGGCCATTTTCGGTGGCAGCGATGTGAAGGAGTTCGGTGGCCGACAGCGGCGCTGATATAGAGGTATGAAGTCTTTGTCATCACATCTGAGAACCCGCTTCACCAGCCCTGTCAGCGTGGCGTTTGCCGCATTTACGCTGGCCGGGTGTTCTGTACTCTCCGGCAGCGCGCCCGATCTTGATACTTACGACATTTCAGCACCAACCAGTTTTCCTGCGCTCAGCGGTAGTACTGCTGCCCAGATTCTCGTTGCCGCTCCCACGTCGCTCAAGCTGCTCAATAGCGACCGGATTGTGGTTCGGGCGGCGGGTAATGAAGTAACCTACCTGCCTGAAATTCGATTGCCTGATACACTACCCAACGTCCTGCAACTCAAGCTTTCAGAGACGTTCGTGAACAGCGACCGGTTCGGCGGGGTTGGTTTGCCGGGGCAGGGTTTGCTGATCGATTACCAGCTCGTGTCAGTTGTTCGGGCGTTCGAGATCCGACCCGCTGGCGGTGGATTTGTGGCCCGGGCAGAAATCAGCGCCAAGTTGGTCAATGACCGCAATGGTGTTGTGCGCGCGTCGCGCGTGTTCCTGTCGGAAGTGCCTGCAGTGTCGGAAGGGCGGGCCGCTGCGTCAGCTCTTGACCAGGCATTCGATGCCGTGGCCATCGATTTGGCCGATTGGATCCTGGGCGCCATTTAAACGAACGCTGGCTGCAATTTTCGCAGAGCCAAGGTTGGACTGAAAAAGGGGGCGTTCGTTCGCCCCCTCTAATTTGCTATCGGACTAATATGCTTGATCTAACTCAGCCGACCGCTGGCGTGGGCCAGCATGGTGTACACCTTGCCATTGTCAGACGTCAGTGTTGATTGGGTCTGGCGTCCATCTTGGTCGTTGCGGGCAACATCTGCCAAAGCACGTTCGAAGTCCTGAATATATCGGTCAACATGGCCTCGGAAGCTTAGATCCGAGATGTATTTTGAGCTGATCTGGTCGAAGACGTTCTGGCCGTTGACGGTGTAGAGCGACCTGGAGAACAACCCACGCTCGCCACGGCGATACCGCGTCCACAGATCATCGACTGCGCGATGGTCCATAGCAGATGCGATGTCATTTGTGATCGCGCCAAGGGGTTGCTCAGGAGCTTTGGGCTCCTCTTTGGACGCCCGCGCCAGCAGGTCCTTAACCCATGTGCCAGAGCCGACTTCGTTGCGCGGATCGGGGCGCTGTTGGGACGCGCGATCTGTCACCGGTTTTTCAGCGCTAACCTGCGTTCTGGTAGGCGCTGAAACCGGCGCCGACGCCGGCGTAGAAACGGCGCTCCCAAATGGTGTTTGGGCCTGAGAAGAGCCGGTGGACAGGCTTGCCGTTGAGCGGCTGACCGGCGGGCTGACGATCTCGGAGGCGCCATAGGCATCCTTGGTTTCAGTCACAATATTGGACAGATCTTTGAGCGCTTTGATCTGATCTGTCACCGCACGGCGCAGGGCGGCTGTATTCTCGCGAGTTTCTTCCGGCAACTCCAACACGCCCTTGCGCAGCTCGCCGCGTGTTTGGGTCAGTTCGCTTTGAACCGATGAAGCGGCTTCGCGCATCTCCTCGGTCGCACGGGTGAAACGGCTTGCAGCGCTTTCAATGGCCTCAGTCATCTCACTGGCAAGGCCTTGGGAGGCAGCCTTGATCACGCCGGCAGCGCGGCGGCTCTCCTCGTCGGCTGCGGTCGAAAGGCTTGCCAGTTGGGCGGAGATGTTCTGCGTTGCGGAGTCAGATGTGCGCGCAAGAATGGTGCCGATATCGCGCGCACGGGTTTCAGCGTCCGACAGCGTGGTGTTCACCAATTCTGAGAAGGCATTCATTTGCCGCTCAATATCAGAGCTCTTATCGGCCAGGCCTTGTGCCAGATCGTCGACCACACGGCGGCGCTCTTCTGTGGTAAGGTCAAGGTTCGATTGCGTTTTGCCGATCAGGTCCACGGCCGCTGCAAGTGTCGCGCCTTGGGTTTGGAACTGACCGGATATCTGGCTGATATCGCCAAGCACATTGCCGGAAATATCCGCCAGACGCCCAAGATTGGCTTCAATCAGGTCGGATGCGGTTTGAAGGTTTTCCGAAGCTGAGGTCGACAAAGAGGCCAGACTTTCGGTTCGCTCAGTGATGCCAGTCTGTATCTCGCCGAGACGTGAGCCAGCTTCTTCGATCAGCTCCTTCATGACGTTATTGGACTGGGCGATACGGCTGAGCAACATGCCAACTTCGCCACGCAGCGCTTCGTTTGCGCCTGTAACCGCCTGGGCCGCAGCTGCCGATGAGCGGTCAAACAGGTCTGCCAGAGCTTCGCTTTCAGAAAGAACTTTCTCGCTGGCTGCCTTGGCTGCGCCTTCAATGGCGTCACCAAGCATGCGTCCGCGACCGTCTAGCTCTTCCAGGAATGGCGCAGACTTCTTGTCCAGCATGTCTCCGATTTCCTGGCCGCGTGCCGCCAGCATTGTATTGAGCTCTCGGGTTCGCTCGGTCAGCGCCGATGAGAGGCTCTCAGTGCGGGCACCGATTGCATTTTCAGTGTCCTCAAGTGTGGTGGAGATGCGATTGGCCAAGCGGTCCACGCTGGCCTCAACAGCCTGTTGTGCCCGCTCGGTTTCTGCAGTGATGCTGCCGGTGATGCCGGAGACGTTCTCGCCCAGCCGCTCGGCAATTTCATTGGTCCGCGCGGAAAGTGCCTCTGAGATTGCCGAGGCGCCCTGCTCAAGATTTTCGGTGATGCGGTCTGTCTGGCCGCTAACTTGGGCAATGATTTCAGACGTTTTGGCGGCAAGTGTTTCCGTCTGGCGCCCTGCGGTTGTCATGATCTGTTCGTGCTGGGAATCCAGGGCGGCAATCGAAGACTGAGTGCGCGCGTCAACGGCATTTGTGAATTGATCTACACCACTTGCAATCGAACTGACCGCTTGCTGTGTTCCAGCTTCAAGGGCGGCACGAATGCCTTCACGGCCTTGTTCCAGCGCTTCAGACGCACGTGCAGTGCCACTGTCCAAGGCCTGATTGATATCGTCGGCTGATGCCGCCAGTGAGCGAGCCGAAGCCCGAGCTTTCTCAATAAGGGTGGACGACACTTTGTCCGTCTGTGTGGCTATGGCCGTATTGACCGCTTCGGATCGGCGCTCGAAGTCAGCGGCCATGGCGTCTGTACGTTCAGCAATGCGCGCTGCTGCATCATCGCTTTTAGCTTCAATTGCTGCCGCGGAGGTTTCGAGGCTGTTGGTCAGGGCCGTCGCACGGCCTTCCAAAAGCCCGGCGGCGCGTTCGATTGAGCCATCGACGGAAGAACGTGCCGATTCGGCCCGTGTTTCAAATTGCGAGATTGCGTCCAAAGTCTTGTCGGCGGCTGCGATAGCGGCGGCGTTTGTGCGTTCCTCAAGCAGCTCGATTTGGCTGGACATATCGGCTGTTGCCACCCTGGCTGCATTGGCCATGGCACCGGACAAATTGTTGAGCGTGTCATCCATGGCCGCGATTTGACGGTCGGACGTTTGTGCGAGGGCGGCAATCAGCCCGTCAGAGCGTTCGCCAACTTTGCGCTCGATGGCTTCCGTGGCCTGAGCCACCGTGGAGGCCAAGGTGTCACTTTTCTCTTGAAGCAGGCTCTGGATGGCCTGCGTGCGTTGCTCGAGACCCGCCATCGTTTCGTTCGACAGTAAATTCATCTGATCGTTGCCGGCGGCAAAAGCTGTGGCAATTTCCTTGGTCCGGGCGAGCAAGGTTTCATTTATGGTCGCCGTTCGACTTTCAAGCGCTGTCTGAATGCGTTCGCCGCGCTCTTCCATGGATTGCGAACCGGCTTCAAGTGCAGACGACAAGGCATTGGCTTGCAGGCCAAGCTGCTCCACGAGAGCGCTACCACGGGTGATGAGGCTCTGATCAATCTGACCCAGCCGCCCATCAAGGTTTTCATTAAGGCGCTCGCCAGCAGCATCAATGCTGGTGGAAAGTTCGCTGGTCCGCAGCACAATTGTCTCGTCCAGCGTTTGTGTGACGCCGCGGGTTTGGTCCAGAAGCGAATTGGCGCGGGTCTCGATCAGTGAAGCCATGCCTTCGCCAGCGGTCGTGAGCTGGAGATTAATGCTCTCGGCCTGATCGGCGATGGATTGGTTGATTGTTGAGCCGCTATCATTGATGCGCTCGACCAGTTGATTTCCGGTTTCACCGAAGCGCTGCATGAGCTGATCGCCGGAGTCCGACAGTAGAGCGGCCAAATTCTCGCTAACAGTGCCTAGCGAGCCAGAGATTTCCTGGGCTTTGAGACCAACTTCTTCGGTCAGCGATGCACTGGCCGTCGAAACAGTGTCGGTGATGCGATCGCTGGTGGCCTGAAGTTCGTCCCGCAGCGTCTCATGGGCACCGGAAATGGATGCACGTACGCGCTCGGCGTGATTTACAACACTCTCGCGCTCGGATGACAGCTCGGAAACCAGGCCGCGCATCCGTGTTTCGTTGTCGGTGTAGGCTCGCTCAAGGGAATTGACTTCATTGTGAACCAAACCTCGAGCTCCGACGCACGGGAGAGGGCCTTTTCGACGCCATCACTCATGGCCGTTACTTCACGACGAACCGCCTGGCCAACCGAAAACACCTTGTCCCTAGCCATGTCTTCAGGTTCGATCAAGCGAACTGCGGCTTCGGTCATCGAGCGCGCAGCAAGCCGCATGTCATTTGCCCTGTACACCATGGCGGCAAACGCAAAGAACAGGAAGATTGGTACGATAACACCCACTGCGATCGCGATCAGCCCAGGATATTCCTGAACGCCGGCGGCGTCACGGATTTCCAGAATGGGTTCGCCATAGAGCCAGAATGCCAGAGCAGCGCCGCCAGCAACCCAAAGCATGCTGAACAAGGTTGCCCACACGAACGGTTTCTTGGACGGCTTTTGCTGCATTTTATAGACGATGGACGACACCGAGCGGCGCGCATCGTCATTGGCCGGCGGGCTGGCGGGCTTCACCAAATCATCATCGTCAAGATTGATCTGGGTCCTCTTGGATGTGCTGCTTGAGGCGGTGGCCGCTGCTGCCCCAACACCGGCGGTTGCCCCCAAAGCGGTTTCCTTTGGCGTGAGGTCCGACACATCGAAATCAAGATCAATATCGTCTGCCGACTGCAACTCATTGGCTGCGTCTTCTATCGCAGCCAGGGCATCATCGGTGGCATCGCCGTCCAAATTGCTAGCTGCCAACTCGCCTTCAAGTTCTGCACCAAAATCGATTTCCAAAGCCTTCTCGACTGCTTCGAGGGCCTCTTCGGTGGGTTCAGCATTCGTTGCCTTTTTGGCCATAACGATACGCGCCTTTCTGGGCAGGGACGATGCGCCAACATTGGGCGCACGGGTGCCGGGAGATACTATAGCCTCGTTTTGTAGGCCGAAGGACGCTCAAAGAAAACATGTGAGGTCCGAAAGCGTTAACCTTTGTGTATAAATGGTTAACGCCACGTCCTGCGGTAAAAGTGGCGAAATTGTGTTTGCGGGGGGCTTGTCTCTGCTGCCAGGCGTGCGCAATCAACGGTTGAGCTGCGTGGATTGAGGGGAACTCTGTTGGAAATATTCGACGCTGATGCCTTCGATGAGCTAACCGCCGGCGATGCTGGGCTGCAACAGGACTTGCTTCAGATAGCCCGCGCTGAAAGGGCCAATCTCTTGGCCGAAGCGCAGATCACGGATGTCTCTGGCGAAGCCGCATTTGCTCATAAGTTGCGGGGCTTCGCCGCGAATCTGTGCGGCCCTTCATTGACTGGACTGGCCGAGAATTGGCGCACCTTGTCTCCACCCAAACGCGAGCTGGAGCTAAAAGCTGAGCTCGACCAACTGATTGACGCACTGACCCATCACCTGACCAAGGCTAATATAGCGGTGGGGTCAGTTGACACTCCGAGCCAGTGACGCCAAATGCCACTAGACTTTTCGGCCAAACTGGTCGGCCATTTTATGCGATGACGGATAGCCCAAATGCCCAAGCTGATTTTCACCACCCATGACGGCCAAGAGTTTTCTGTGGATGCACAGACCGGCTCGACGGTTATGGAGAATGCAACACGCAATGGCGTTCCGGGCATCGAAGCTGAGTGCGGTGGCGCGTGCGCATGTGCGACTTGCCACGTCTATGTGGACGAGGCCGCAATGGACAAAGTTGGGGCGCCCGATGCGATGGAAGAAGACATGCTGGACTTCGCCTTCGAGGTGAAGCCCAATAGCCGTCTGAGTTGCCAGATCAAAGTCACAGATGATCTGGATGGTCTTAAGCTCACGGTTCCGTCACAGCAGGCCTGACCCTGATTGGAGATCGAGCCCTATGACGTTCGATCCGACTTGGTATCTGGCGCGCAATTGGCGCATCGGTCGCAATCGAACGATTGAGCTGGGCCCGCGCGGTATAGTGATGGGCATTCTCAACGTGACGCCCGATTCCTTTTCCGATGGCGGTTTGCTACCCTCAACCGACGCCGCCATTACTGCCGCAAAGAAGCTGATCGCCGATGGCGCAGCCATCGTCGATGTGGGCGGAGAGAGCACTCGGCCGGGTGCAGACCCCGTTTCTGCCATTGAAGAGCAACGCCGAGTCCTGCCAGTGGTAGAAGCTTTGAGCACCTTGGATGTGGCGATTTCCATCGACACTTATCGTGCGGAGACGGCTCGTCTGGCAGTTAAAGCGGGCGCCCACATCATCAATGACGTTTGGGGTTTTCAGCGAGAGCCAGACATTGCCCAGGTTGCGAGAGATTACGGCGCTGGTGCAGTCATCATGCACACCGGGCGGGAGCGCAATCGCAACCGTGATGTCATATCCGACCAGAAGATTTTCCTCAGCCACTCGCTTGAGATCGCCCGTTCCGCAGGGCTAGCCGATGATCAGATTGTCCTCGATCCAGGCTTCGGTTTTGCAAAAGATGTGGATGAGAATGTCGCGCTTTTGTCCCAGTTCTCGCAGCTTCACGCATTCGGTTTGCCGCTGCTGGCGGGCACATCGCGCAAGCGGTTCCTTGGGGCCGTGGGTGGGATTGATGATGCGAGCCAAAGAGATGGGATAACGGCCGCGAGCGGCGTCATAGCTCGCATGGCGGGAGCGCATATTTTCAGAGTTCACGATGCGCGGTCGCAAACAGATGCTCTTGCCATTTCAGATGCTGTCATCAAAGACCGGCTGAAACAGGGGGCCACCGGCAGATGATGTACACAATTGAACTGAGGAACTGCGCATTCTTCGCGCGCCACGGTGTTTTCAATGAAGAGGAAACTCTGGGCCAACGCTTCTTCGTGGATGCGCATCTGACGGTTGATGCGGGGGATGCGCTCGATAAGGATGAGCTTGAGGGTACCGTCGATTATGGCGCGGCGTTCGGCGTTATCTCGGACATCGTGACCGGTGAACGCCGCTACCTTATTGAATCTCTGGAGCTGAAGACGGCCCAGGCTCTTTGTAGTCACTTTCCTCAGGTCACCAATGCCCGTGTGACCATTCGTAAGCCGAATGCTCCCGTACAAGGCATTCTCGATACGGTTGAGGTGAGTGTGCGCTGGCCGGTGGCTGCGACTTGAACTGGCCGATCTACTGGCTTGGCATCGGGGCGAACATTGGCGACCCCAAATCACAGATGGCCGAGGCAATAGGGTTGCTCGATGGCCATGACGCGATCTCTCTGGTGGACGTCGCACCGCTGTACAAGACACCACCCTGGGGCAAAACCGATCAGCCCTTCTTTTTGAATTCCGCTTTATCCATCAGCTCTGCCATGGAGCCGCTGGAGCTGTTGGACGTGATGAAGAGCATCGAGCGGGATCTTGATAGGCGCCCCGGAGAACGGTGGGGCCCCCGACCTATAGACTTGGATATTCTGGCATGGGAAGGCGGCGCCTTTGACCATGAGCGGTTGCAAGTGCCGCACCCCCGGGCCCATGAGCGCGCATTCGTGCTCGTTCCATTGTCCGATATTGCGCCGCGTCTTGTCCTGGCCGGTTCAGCCGTTGCCGCGCTTGCTGCATCCGTGGACCGAACGGGTGTCAGTTTGGCCGCCATAGGCGGTTGGCATCAGCCGAGCGGCAATTCCGGCGGTGTCCAATCGTAAATCCAGGCCATCCGGGCATTGATCACGGCTTGCGGCGTTGCCTTTAGGGTGAGGTCGCGGGCAGCCGCGAGAGGCCCCGACATGTGGTAGAGTTTTGCATTGGCGTGTGAGAGTTGTGCAACCTTTGCGACACGCGGCATCCTTGACTGGGCAAAAGCCTGAAGGCCGCCTTCGATGCTGGTATGGTTTTCCAACTCTGCCGCCAGAACAATTGCATCCTCAAGCGCCATGGCCGACCCTTGGGCGGCAAATGGCGGCATCGCATGGGCCGCATCACCCACCAGCGCAATCCGACCGAGGTGCCACTTTGAACTGGCGGGTACTGTATCGATGTTCCATTGGCTGAACTGAGCTGCTTCTTGCAGGATCGATAGCTTTCTATCGAGCTTGTTGAGAATTGAACCTATCAACCGTGCTGGCGCGGCCACCGACCAGCCAGAGCCGGACACGGTACCCTTGGTGGACAGTACGATGTTCACCGTGTTGCCGGGCAAGGGGTAGATGACGGCGTGGGCATTCTTGCCCAACCACAGGCTCACCGCATCCAGGGGGATGCCTGCTGCTTTTATGGCCTCCATATCGACCACAGACCGGCACGCGACATAGCCTGATGAAGCGGTCTGCCTCGCACCAGGAACCAAACTTCGAGTGGTGGACCTAACTCCGTCCGCGCCGACAATCAGGTCCACATCAGGGCTTTGCGCGGCGGTCTGTCCGGGGGCCATCTGGATTCGGGCGTGCGCCGCACAAGCCCGCCAAAGCCCCATTTGTAGGTCAGCCCGTGACATGACTGAATATTCTGCGCCGAACCCATGTTTAAAATTCGAGCCAAGCGTGTAGCTGGCCAGCGGTGCGGTTCGGTCACCCGCATGGATTTCAATACGCTTTGGAAACGTGAAGTCAGCCGACAAGTCCAAATCGATGGCTTCCAGCGCACGCCTGG
>JBCBZX010000347.1:0-3125 GCA_039815105.1 Pseudomonadota bacterium | reverse complement strand
CGCTGGATGGTGGAGGATGCGAGTTGCAATCGCTGATCGCCTTTTTTGACAGCCCGGTGCCGCGTGCCCAGCGCGGTCTACGTCGCTTTGCGCGCTATCTGCGCCGTGCGGCTGCAGGCGATGTCGCGCCCATACGTGGTTTCGGTTGGCCATCGGTCGGTGCGTTTTTCGGTTCTATCTTTATCTATGGCTCGGTTGCCGGTCCGGGTGCCGCCTCGGTGGTTGATCGCATGGCCAGCGCGTCCGGCTTTGGCGTTGAGCTGCACCTGAGCGGAAATCAGCATACCTCCGCTATTGAGCTGCACACCAGTTTGGGCAAGCAGGCGCTTGGTTCGCTTGCCGGTTTGAACATTGAGCAGGCTCGCCAAACCGTCGAAGCACTTCCATGGGTGGAGCGTGCGGTGGTGCGCAAATATTTTCCCGGTCGGCTGGATGTTTCAGTTACGGAGCGGGCTCCTTTTGCGGTCTGGCAACGGGGGGCTGAGCTGTTGGTGGTGGAGAGGTCCGGGTCCATCATTGCGCCCCTGCCACCGGGCAGCTTCACTGAACTTCCACTCATCGTTGGAGCTGGCGCTGAACGCCGGTCTGCCATTTTCCTCAAGCAGATGGATCAATTTCCCGCCCTTAAACGCAAGGTCGGTGCCTTTGTTCGTGTGGCGGAGCGGCGCTGGGATCTGCACCTTAAGAACGGTGTTCGGGTGCTGCTGCCTGCAGATGATCAAGAGCGTGCATTGATTGAGATTGCCGAGCTCGACAGCCTCTATGGTCTTCTGGAGCGCGATGTTGAGCTGGTTGATTTTCGTGTGCCCGATCGGATCAGTCTCCGACTGACAGAGGGCGCCAATGAGCGTCGGGTGGCGGCAATTGAAGAACGAGCGGCGGCGGTGAACAAACGGCTCAAGGCCAGGGGGGCACGCCTGTGAGTCTTTTCTCGTCCTCCTTCCGACCAACACCAAAGGTTCGCGCGCCTGCACCGTCTCGGACCACCATCGTGTCTGTCCTTGATGTGGGCACCACGAAGGTGTGCTGCATGATCGCCCGTTTGCGCCCGCGTGATGAGAGCGAAGTGCTGCCCGACCGCACGCACTCAATAGAGGTTCTGGGCTGCTATCATCTCAAGTCCCAAGGCATAAAATCAGGTGTGATCATCGATCTCGATGCCGCCGAGTCCGTTATCCGCAATGCCGTGGACGGTGCCGAGCGGATGGCTGGAGTGACCGTGGACAGCCTGATCGTTAATGTGTCTGCCGGCCGGTTGCAGAGCGAAACCTTCAATGCGTCGGTCTCCTTGTCAGGCCATGCAGTGGAGGCCAACGACATTGCCCGCGTGCTGGCCGCCGGCGGCGAGCAAGTGATGACGGCGGATCGCGCCACACTTCATGCTATGCCCATCGGCCACACGCTGGATGGCAATACCGGCATTCGCGATCCGCGTGGCATGTTGGGGGAGGAGCTGGGCATTGATATGCACGTCATCTCCGCCGACATCGCTCCGATGGCCAATCTCGAACTGGTCGTGAACCGCGCAATGCTGAGCGTGGAAACCATGGTGGCCACGCCCTATGCCAGCGGTCTGTCCGCGCTTGTGGGTGATGAAGCTGAGATCGGTTGCGCCTGCATAGATATGGGTGGCGGAACCACCACCATCTCCATCTTCCATGAGGGCAATCTGGTTTACACCGACGCGATAGCGCTGGGTGGAAGTCATGTCACCACAGATTTGGCGCGGGGCCTTGGCTGCGCGATTGACGAGGCCGAGCGGCTGAAGGTGCGCCACGGCTCTGCACTGCCAAGTGCGTCCGATGATCGCGACATGCTCAACGTTCCGCTGCTGGGTATGGACGACAGTGAAGCGATGACTTCCATTCCGCGGGCGCATGTGACGCGCATCGTGCGTCCTCGTGTCGAAGAAACGCTTGAAACAATTCGCGACCGCTTGTCTGCATCGGGTTATGCCAGCCTGATTGGCAAGCGGCTGGTGCTCACCGGTGGTGCAAGCCAGCTCAATGGTGTTGCTGAAGTTGGTCGCCGTATTATCGGGCGCAATGTGCGCCTGGGGCGCCCCATGGGTGGTTCCAAACTGCCGGCTGCGGCCAAGGGCCCGTCCTTCGCAACCGCAGTTGGGCTTCTGATTTATCCGCAAATTGCCGGCAACGAGCAGGCTTTTCGCCTGCAGGGAGGGAGTCGCCGCGCCCCAGGACCGCGCTTGACCGGAACAACTGGCACTTTGGCCCGCATGGGTCATTGGCTGAAGGAGAGCTTTTGATGGCTCCCACAGGCTCAAACTGGCTCTACCCGAGCCAAACCCTTTCACCGGCTCCAATTCTTCGGAGCTCAACTCCTGCGGCGGCCGCCGCGAAACTGAAAAGCCCGAGCGGCGCAACCGCATAAACGCAAGGACCAGACCATGACCATCAATTTGCAAAAGCCCGAAGTCACCGAGCTGAAGCCGCGCATCACCGTGTTTGGTGTTGGCGGCGGTGGCGGCAACGCCGTTAACAACATGATTAATGCGGGCTTGGAAGGCGTGGACTTTGTCGTCGCCAACACAGACGCCCAGGCATTGTCTTCGACCAAAGCCGAGCGCGTTATTCAGATGGGTGTGGAAGTGACTGAGGGGCTTGGTGCTGGCTCCGAACCGGCCGTTGGCCGCGCTGCCGCTGAAGAGTGCCTGTCAGAAATCACCGACCATATGGCTGGTACACACATGTGCTTTGTCACCGCTGGCATGGGTGGTGGCACTGGCACTGGTGCCGCTGCCGTTGTGGCACAAGCCGCCCGCGAACTGGGCATTCTGACCGTTGGTGTGGTGACTAAACCTTTCGATTTTGAAGGCAAGCGCCGCATGAAGACGGCGATGGATGGCATTGCCGAGCTTGAGCAGCATGTTGACACGTTGATCGTCATTCCAAATCAGAATCTGTTTCACATTGCCAATGACAAGACCGGCTTTGCCGACGCTTTTGCCATGGCAGACCAGGTTCTTTACTCCGGCGTGGCCTGCATCACTGACCTGATGGTCAAAGAAGGCCTCATCAACCTTGATTTCGCAGACGTACGTTCTGTGATGCGCGGCATGGGCAACGCTATGATGGGCACTGGCGAGGCCTCATCTGAGAATCGCG
>JBCBZX010000132.1:0-7993 GCA_039815105.1 Pseudomonadota bacterium | reverse complement strand
CCGTGCGCCTCGCTGCTTTGGCGTCGGGCGGCGCCTGCGCCGTTTTGGCTTTATTTCTACAAGATGATCGAGACGCTCAACATTGCGGTGCTCTCGACCGCCATCGGTTTCACCTTTGGCTTTCTGTTGTGCTTTCTAGCGGCCAGCAATCTGACAACCTCACGCTGGCTGCGCTTCTTTGTTCGACGTTTCATGGAGATCCTGCGTGCGTTCCCAGAGATCGTGATCGCGGGTTTCTTCCTCGCTATTTTCTCTCTTGGACCAATTCCAGCAATCATCGCTGTGTCGATCCACACGATCGGTGCGTTGGGCAAGATGTTTTTCGAGGTCGTTGAGAACGCGGACATGAAGCCCGACGAAGGCTTGCGTGCCGCTGGCGGCAACTGGGTCGAGCGTGTCTGGTTCGGGATTGTGCCTCAGGTTATGCCGAATTTTCTGAGTTACGGATTGCTGCGTCTTGAAATCAATGTACGCGCCTCGACCATCTTGGGGGCCGTCGGCGCTGGCGGCATTGGCGAGACGTTGCGCCTGTCGATCAGCCGGGGCCATGAGGCCAAGACCCTCGCCATCATTCTTCTTCTGTTTGTGACCATCGTCTGTGTCGACCAGCTGAGCGCGTACTTGCGCAAGCGAATTGTCGGCAACCAGGCCTTTGAATTCGGAGCCGGCTAGCATGGCTGACATGACCGCCAAACCCGAGGCTCTGCCCGGACTGACCGCCAGAAAGCTTGCTCCAGCCGACGTGGATCGCATCAAGGCGGCTCACCCAGATGCGTTCGAACGCCCGTTCCACAAACGCTTTGCGCCTGTCCTCGCTCTCGGAGTGGTGGTCCTCTACACGGTGTACTCGTTCTGGTTCTTCTCCATTGCGACCGTTTTTAGCCAAGGCAATTGGGGCATTGCCGGCACATATTTGGCCGATTGGGTGAGCTATGAAATCCGTCCGGACATCGACTACCGAACCGGTGAGATCGTTGTGGAGTTTCCTCGATTCTCGCCACTGGGATCGAACCCTCAACCTGCTTGGATTGCGACCCAAGAAGGGCAGGTCACTCTGCGTACCCAGGAAATGGCAAAGGCACCACAAGCTGCTCCAAGTGCAGGCAATTCATTTATGTCGCCAAGCTCGCCTGCGACCAGCACGGGCAGCGGCTCAGGCTCGGATAATCTGACCAACTCCTTTATGGCGCCTTCGAGCCCGGCGACCAATATGGGCGTCGCGCCTGCCGATGAGGGTGTCGCTGAGCCATCTCTCCGAGAAGAGATAAAGACCGGCATCGCTTCCGCTACGGTGTCGTTTGGCGGCGGTACAAGGATCGAAGCCACTCCAGATATTGTGACGGTGTTCCATGCGGGGGAGCAGCTGCGCGTTTCAGTAGACGCCATTCAGCGTGATGTGCAGCCGCTTCTCAACGAAGGCCAGACCATGCCTGCATGGGCTGAGCAGAAACGCCCTGGAGAGAAAGTTTTCCTAAAGTTTGGGGGTGCCGGGCGCGCAGAAATTCGTGACCGTGAAGTCAAGGTCTGGCGTCGTTTCTTCGGGTGGGAGAACTTCTTTTTCGACGCCAACTCGCCCTTCTGGCCCATGACAGCGGGCGAGCGCATGGCTTCGATTTTCACCGGTCCGCAAATCGTGGAGGGCGAGAGCAACGCCATGGCCATGGTGCGTGATTTCCTTGGCAATGCCGAATGGCAGCACGCCGATGTCTGGATCAAGCTTCTCCAGACCATCGTGATGGCTTTCGTAGGTACACTTTTTGCGGTGATCGTGGCCTTTCCGCTATCCTTCTTTGCGGCCCGAAACATCACCAAGTCGCGGATTGTGAATCAGATCATCAAGCGCTTCTTCGATTTCCTGCGCTCGGTCGACATGCTGATTTGGGCGTTGTTTTTCACCCGGGCCTTCGGGCCGGGGCCGATTGCTGGCATATCCGCAATTTTCTTCACCGACACTGGTACCTTCGGAAAACTCTATTCGGAGGCGCTCGAGAACATTGATGACAAGCAACGCGAAGGTGTGAAGTCTGTGGGCGCATCACCAATGGTCGTCCAGCGCTTTGGCGTTGTGCCGCAGGTCCTGCCGGTATTCGCATCTCAAGCGCTTTATTTCTGGGAGTCCAACACGCGTTCAGCAACCATTATTGGCGCCGTGGGGGCTGGCGGCATCGGCTTGAAACTGTGGGAAGCCATGCGCACCAACCAGGACTGGGAGAATGTTGCCTATATGGTGATCCTGATTCTGCTGGTCGTTTTCTTGTTCGACAACATATCCAACGCATTGCGGATGCGCCTGATTGGCAATCAGCAAACGGCGCGCTGACGCCGTCAACTTTTCGGTTTGTGACAGCGGTGCTCTAGACTGTCACAGACCCGTCACACGTCTTGCCTAGGCCGCCTGCAGCGGTTCTCACTTACGATCGAAAGCCACCCTTTAATGCGTTACGCCCTTTTTTACACTCCAGCTCAAGGGTCAGCGCTTTCGGAGATGGCGCAGCTTTGGATCGGCAGAGATGCCTTCACTGGCGAAGCGGTGCAGTGCCCAACCATCGGCGCGGTGAGCGGCGAAGACCTGCGGGCGTGGAGTGCGTTTCCAAGGCAGTACGGATTTCATGGCACGCTGAGAGCGCCGTGCAGACTGGCGAGTGGTGTTTCGGAAGACGATGCAGTTGCGGCTCTTCACAGGGTAAGCAGAATGTTTGCGCCTTTTGAGGCGGGCACTCTTGAGCCAACTACCCTGGGTGATTTCCTGGCTCTGGTTCCTCGCGGGGCCAACGCGCAGCTTTCTGCACTCGCCGAAGCGTGTGTTCGAGAAACGCAAGCTCTCCGCGCCGAACTGACGGCCGCTGAGTGGCAGAAGCGGAAGCCGGACGCGCTGTCTGAGAAGCAGCGCGGCTACCTTAAGCAATGGGGCTACCCGTACATATTCGATGAGTTTCGATTTCATCTCACGCTCACCAAAGCGCTGCCCGACCTCGATGAGCGATCACGCGCGCTGGAAGCCGCACAGAGCCACTTTGCTGCTCATATCGGGCGGCCTCTCGCAGTCGATGGCATTGCATTGTTCGTGCAGCCTGAGGGCGAAGACTTCCGTATTCACACCTACGCTCCCTTAAGTGGCAGCGCCTGAGAGGCAGAAACATGACCGAAACCGTCTTCAGCAATGCGCACATCGTCTTGGAAGACGAGATCATCAAGGGCTCTGTGAGCATCGTCGATGGAGAGATCGCTGACATCTGTGAGGGATCTGTAACGGTCGGCGTCGATTGCGAGGGCGACTACCTCATCCCTGGCCTTGTTGAACTGCACACGGACCATCTCGAAAATCACTACAATCCGCGCCCCGGCGTCACCTGGAATCTGACGGCCTCCATCCAGGCCCATGACGCGCAGATTGCAGCTTCAGGTATCACAACAGTCTTTGATTGTCTGCGCTTGGGCACCGACACCGATAAGGGCTTTGCGCCTGGCGAGATGCGCGCCATGTCCCGCGCTATCTCCGAAGCCCAGAGCGCTGGTCGCCTGCGAACCGAGCACCGGATCCATCTGCGTTGTGAAGTGTCGGCGCCTGATGTGCTGGAACGTTTCGAAGAGTTTGAAGACGATCAAGCGGTGGGTCTTGTGTCTCTGATGGATCATGCACCCGGGCAGCGCCAGTTCGAGACGATGGAGCACTACACGCTATATTATAAAGGCAAGCGCGGCATGTCTGACGAAGAGTTCGAGCGCTTCTGCAAACTAAGGATCGACCAGTCTTCAACCTATTCCGCACCCCATAGGGCTGCGCTGGCAAGTGCATGTCGCCTTCGTGGAATTGCGCTGGCTAGCCATGACGATGCGAAGATTGAGCATGTCAGTGAATCGAAGGAACACGGCACTTCCGTGGCCGAGTTTCCCACTACACTGACGGCCGCCAAGGCATCACACGAAGCAGGAATGGGTGTTCTCATGGGTGCTCCCAACATCGTTCGCGGCAGATCGCATAGCGGAAACATTGCTGCGCGAGATCTGGCAGAAGCAGGCGTTCTTGACATTCTGTCGTCCGATTATGTGCCCTTCAGCCTGTTGCAGGCACCGTTCATTCTGGCAGCTGCAAATGAGAACATCTCGCTGCCCCACGCGATCGCCATGGTGACAAGCAATCCAGCGCGGCAGGTTGGCTTGGCCGATCGAGGCAGCATGCAAGTTGGGAAGCGTGGCGACTTGGTTCGCGTCAGCGCGGCCGACAATGTGCCCATCGTTCGATCGGTCTGGCGCGAAGGAAGGCGTGTGGCCTGATGCAGGCCAACGCACACTCACAACAAGGAACATTGGTTCTGATTGTCGGCCCCAGTGGCTGCGGCAAGGACAGCCTCATCAACTGGCTTCAAGATCACTTGGCGGATCGTCGGGGCGTTTGCTTTGCTCGGCGGACGGTGACGCGACCTGCCAGCCCGACGCATGAAGATCACTACGGTGTCACAGGAGCCGAGTTTGAGCGGCTCGCCACAATGGGTGCCTTCAGCGCTACATGGCAGGCTCATGGCCTTCACTACGGCCTACCCATAACTTGCCTGAGCGAGGTTAAAGCTGGCCGGACGGTGATTGCCAACGGTTCGAGGCGTGCCATCGAAAGAATCGCAGCCGCGTTCCCAAATATCGCCATCGCAAACATTTCAGTCACGCCGGAAGTGCTGAAGCGCCGACTGTTGGCGCGGGGTCGGGAGACAGCCGACCAAGTGCACGCACGGCTTCAGCAGCCAAAGTTTCAGTTTGCAGACAATCTAGCTGTCTTTGAGATCGACAATTCCGGCCCGCTGGAGAACGCCGGCAGCCAAATGCTGAAGATGCTTTCTCAGCTGGCCGTGCAACACAGTGAGGAGCAAACCGCATGACAGACTTCAAAGCGGTGATCTTTGACTGGGCTGGCACCATGGTGGACTTCGGATCCTTCGCTCCCATGGCCGCGTTTGTTGACGTGTTTGGCAAGTTCGGTGTTGAGGTGTCACAAGCCGATGCCCGCGCGCCCATGGGCATGGCTAAAATTGATCATATTCGCGCGATGCTGTCTGATCCCCAAACAGCCCTAAAGTGGCAAGACGAGCATGGTCGACCTTGGGGAGAAGACGATGTTCGCGCGATCTACGACGTGTTCGTACCACTCAACGAAGATGTTGCCGCGCGCCACGCGACCCTTGTGCCGGGTGCCAAAGAGGCTGTCGATCGCCTGCGTTCTCTTGGTATGAAGATTGGCTCTACAACGGGCTACACCCGTTCCATCATGGATCGCATTTTGCCAGTTGCCGCAGAGCAGGGCTATACCCCGGACAATCTTGTCTGCTCTGATGATGGTTTCGAAGGTCGGCCGTCCCCCCTTGGCATGTACAAGTGCTTTGTCGACTTGGGAGTCTATCCGCCCAACACGGTCATCAAGGTGGACGACACTGTGCCTGGTATCCAGGAAGGGAAAGCCGCAGGATGCCTAACGATCGGCGTTGCTCTTTCTGGAAACTACGTTGCCAAAACCGCTTCGGAGCTAGCTTGTATGCCAGACGCGGAAGTGAATGCCTTGCGGAATTTGGCAACAGCAAAACTCATAACCGCCGGAGCAGACACCGTGGTCGACACGGTAGCTGATTTGCCGACTATTCTACCCTCCCTTGGCTGAGCGATTGCTCCCTAGTTGAGAGTTCGGAAGTGGCAGCACTCCGGTTACCGCCATGGCCCCCACCCGCCAACCGCTCGCTGACTCGGTCGCGTCTCCTGTAGAGGTGACACTCGATAACTGAACAGAGCACTTTCTCCACTGAGTGAGGCGTAGTGCCGTTTAGGGCCGCGAGCCCAACGCCATAGGCTGAACTGTGTCTAGTTCGTATCTAGTATATCTACGGAAGCCATCATTTATCTCTGCTTTATCATATGCTTAGGTGGAGGCCGAGTCCCTTCTGGGCACCGGTTTTTCGAAACCGTAACCGACGCTTGTAATTCGCGGCTGCGGTGTCACGCCTAGCGCCCTATAAAGAGCGGACAGCCGTGCAGCCAATATGGGTGGGGTGGACCCATGACCGTCTTACGAACGAAACCAAAGCTTGCATCAATGCCCAGACACCGCGTGCCGCCAAGCTTTTGCTGGCCGTAGAGGGTGAGTGCGCTGTTTTCGAAATACATGTGCGTATAGGCAGACGCCAATCCGAGCACGGCTATAAAGGCCAGCGTTTTTCTAAAGACTAGGAACATTTATAGATGATCTGAGGTTGGAAATATTGCCGTTTATATTGCTAGATATTGCCCCAACTTTCTAAATTTCCGGTAACTATGCGTTCTACCGTCTAACGGGCAGCATGGCCTTCGGAGCTTGAGGCCGCAGTCCAAATTTTACACGCGTCAAACCTATCTATAGCCTTCCGCGTCACCAGTGACGTTTCGCTGGAAGGCTGAAGAAGGCGGTGCGGTTGTGAGTTTGAAGACGATCAGGAACATGGAAGAATTTGCGGCCGCCTCCGGCCTGTCGCGCCCCACGGTCTCAAAGTTTTTCCACGATCCTTCCAGCGTGCGGCCTTCCACGCGCCGCCGCATTGAGGAGGCGTTGGAGCAGTATGATTATCGCCCTAACATTTATGCGGTGAATCAGAACCGACGGCTCACCAAGACCATTGGCATCGTGGTGCCGTTCCTCGCCGACCCCTATTTTGCCGAGATTGCCCGTGTTCTTGAGATGCGCTGCATCGATGCTGGCTTTTCGCCGTCACTGTTCAGCTCCCATGGGCGCCAGGAGTTGGAGAATGACATTCTTGACACGCTGCGCTCCATGAAGCCCGCCGGGGTTCTGCTCGCGCCCCTGGGCAGAGGGTCGGACCGCGCGGTCATCGAATCCTTTTGCGCCAATGTGCCAACCGTGCTGTTCGACAGCAATATCGACAAGGTCGGCGATGCCTTTGTCGGCTCGGACAATGGGCAATTCACATCACTGATGGTTGATTACCTGTCCCGGACCGGCGGCTCTCCTTGGTTCTTTGAGATGGAAACGCCGCCCAACCCCAACGCCCGAAAACGTCGGCAAGGATACATCGCTGCCATGGCTGCCCAGGGCCACGAGCCCGACATCACCCAGGCGCAGGGCACCGGCTGGGATCTGGAAAAAATTGGATATGAAGAGGGCCTTAGGGCGATAGATGAGCGCAAGGGCAATTGTGGCACAGTATTGTGCAGCAATGACCGGCTGGCCATCGGGTTCCTTGCCGCGTGCTTTAAAAGGGGCCTGAGAGTCGGGATTGATCCGCAGTGCGATATTCGCGTTGCAGGCATGGATGGTCACCCCATCTCAAAATACACCGCTCCAGGCCTGACAACGGTGGCACATGATTATGAAACCATCGCCGGCCGGTCTGTTCAGACACTGTTTGGCTTCATGCAAGATGAGGACCGGGGCACCCAGCGCACCGAGATGCTCTTTGAGGGAAAGCTATTGATGCGCTCTTCGGCATAAATCAAATATATTTACGCGCGTAAAGTTTCTATTGACCGCGAGTTTAATTTCTGTCTAGTCTCTCCCCACATCCAATCCATGGGAGGACTCAGGGTGATTTCCAAGAAACTTCTTGGCCTGACAACAGCAATGGCTGTTGTCGCTACAGGCGCTATGGCAGCCAGCCATTCCAAAGAACTGACCATCGCAATTGTGAACAATGGTCACATGATCAACATGCAGAAAGTCGCTGAGGCTTACACCGAAGAAACCGGTGTGAAGCTGAACTGGGTTTCGCTTGAAGAAGGTGTTCTGCGCGAGCAGGTTACATCCGATACAGCAACCGGTGGCGGTCAGTACGACATCATCAATATCGGCATGCAGGAAGCTCCGATCTGGGGCAAAGCAGGCTGGATTGAGCCGCTTGAGTTTGGCGCAGAATATGATGTCGACGACATGCTGCCTGCCATGCGCAACGGTTTGTCCGCAGACGGTACGCTCTATGCCGCACCGTTCTACGGCGAATCCTCGATGGTCATGTACCGCAAGGAT
>JBCBZX010000180.1:0-6228 GCA_039815105.1 Pseudomonadota bacterium | reverse complement strand
CCTTGGGAATCACATTGTGTTTCAGCGGTGGGGTGTCTCAGCAGTTGGTCTAGGCGCTACGACTGCTGAGCAGCCGATCGACCGACAGAGCGCCGGCGCCTTTGACAACAAGCACCATCAGCAGGAATATCCAGAGCGCACGCTGGTCCATGATCAAAGACCCTGAATCGCGGTCAAACAGCATGCCCACCGTTTTGGCGTCCACCTTGTGGGCCACGACGTCCACATAACTCTGTACGATGACAAACACGATCATACCCAGCGATGCGGCGCGGGTGAAAAGGCCTATCACGATAATCGCGGGCAAAATGAACTCGGCCCAAGTGCCCAGATGCACGATGGCGTCAAGGTGAAAGGGCACCATGCTTGGGTCAAAGCCGTATTGGGCAAGTGTTTCCTCCCCAAGAATAGAGAAATAGGCGCCGGTTTTGAGATTGAGGAAGCCGAAGACACCGTCACTGATTTTTGTGAGCCCGGAATTCCAGTAGTAGAGCACCAGCACGCCGGCAAACACGAAGCGCGCGGCGGTGGGAATAAACCAGTCTCCAGCTGCCCGTTGGACGGTGTTGAAGACGCCGTCATGCAATTGAATGATGGGTGTGTAGAAGGCCATTTTAGTCTCGTTTCAGCTTTTTTGCTTTGTTGTTATGGGGTGTTTTGTTGGGCTATGTTTTGTCGGTCAGCGTGCGGAAAGCATGGCTTTCCAACATCTGCCCGATGGCCGCGCCAGCATCGAAGGAGTCGTCTTCAGCCATGGCTGTGCCAATGGCTTGCGCCAGTGTTTCCCCGCCGATCAAACTCGTAAAAAAGGCGCAATGCCCGATGCCCAGCCGCGCAACACGGACCGAGAACCCCTGGCGCGATACAAGAACCGCCTGCGCATCGTTGAAATCAGTTTGACCCGTTGGCCAATCAAATCGGGCATTGAACAGGTCGTAGATTGAATGGTCGCTGGCGATCACACTGGTGGCAGAGGTGGGTATAAAGCGCTGCTCCATAAGCTCTTCGGGTGACAGGACGGAGATATCATCCGGCATGAGCGGTGCATCGTCAGCTGCATGGTAGGCCACCAGCCAGCACAGTTCCACCCGGGCGACGTCCGGCATAAATGGCAGTTCGCTCAGCGCGGGCAATTCGCTCAAAAAGGTTGGAAAGACGTCGCCATAGCGCTGCATCATGGGGGAGGTTGGCGGGTGGCGCGCCACAAAGGCCCGTGCGAGGCGAGAAAAGGTTTCGTCGCCAAGAAGCGCCAAAATAGATGGAAACGCTGACTTGAGCGCCTCCATGAGGCTCACAGTCACGTTGTTGCGATAGACTGCAAAGCGCTTGGGTGCATGCTGCGCATGCTTGCCAATACCGACTGGTGCGCCAATGGCGGGATCCAGCAGCGCCTTGGAAAAGGCTGTGGTCCTGGCCGCCCAACTGTCATTGGGTTCACCCAGCATGACGCAGTTCCCGAGGGGCTGCGCGACCCAGATGCAACTGTGTGCGCTGCACTTCCTGCGCAAGAATTGGCCATGTCGGTACGTCATTGTCCCACTCAATGAGCGACGGCAGCGCCCCCGTGTGACCCAGCACCCGGTCGTAGAGCGTCCATACATCGGCATGAACAGGGCGGTCATGGGCATCTATCAGCAGCCGGTCGCCATCGTCATCCGCATCTTCTGCGTGGCCTGCGAGGTGGATTTCCTTCACCAGATGAAGCGGGTAAGCGTCGATATAGGCCTCGGCGGAGGTTTTGTGATTGGTCGCGGAAATATAGACATTGTTCACGTCAAACAGCAGTCCGCAGCCGGAGCGCTTGGCTAACTCAGCCATGAACGCGCCTTCCTCCCATGTTGATTCAGAGAAAGTTACGTAGGTGGACGGATTTTCAATCAATATCTGGCGACCAAGGAAATCTTGCATATGGGACACATGCTCCGCCACCCGCGCCAGCGTTTCGTCCGTATAGGGCAAGGGCAGCAAATCGTTGTAAAACACATCCGTATGTGTCGACCAAGCAAGATGTTCAGACACCATGGCGGGTTGGTAGATCTCAACCAATCGCTTGAAGCGAGCCAGATGGTCTTCGCTGAGTGGGCCTGATGAGCCAATGCTCATGCCCACGCCATGCAGTGAGACAGGATATTGCTCGCGGATCGCATGCAATTGCGCATGGGGAAGACCGCCAGCACCCATATAGTTTTCCGCATGCACTTCAAAAAAGCCCACATCAGGTTTCTCGCGCAAAATGTCGCTTACGTGCTCGGCCTTGAGGCCGGCACCAGCGCCCGTGAGCGCATGGTGATTGGCGAAGTCGCGGGAAGGCACGGTGATGTCCAGAACTGTTTGGGTCATTTCCACGCCTTCCCTGTGTGTTGCCGAAGCCTTAAGCAGGCAGGTCGCGTGTCAGTGCGGTGTCGGAACCGACGCGACCGCCATCGAGCATGATCTTGTCACAGGATTCTGCGTCGACATAGGTCCAGGCATTGCCCTGATAGTCCACGGTGGATGTGCCGGCGCAGGTGGTGCCGGGGCCAGCCGCACAGTCATTTTCGCCGGCAAGGGATACGCCGTAGCATTTGATGTTGGCAGCATGTGCGCCGGTGACGGCGGTCATGGAGATGCCGGCTGCGACTGCGGAAGCCACGAGGGCGGCGGATGCGATTTTTGCTTTAGACATGAGATGTTTCCTTTTGAATTTTCTGAGCCGAACCGGTTGGCTGTGGCTGAGTTGAGGTTGGCCCACCGGTGGATGAACTGGAAATCAAGTGTGCGTCAGTCTGTCTCACATCCAATTCCGGATTGCGTGATCAAGGCTCTCGCAGGCGTGATTTTGCGCTTGGGCAAATATGATCATTTGCAATTGCATGTCGGGCCAATAAACAGAGCCTGACGCACTACACACCTGCCGCGTTTGGCGGGAATATTCGGAAAGCCGACCATGACCGAACTTATCGACACACGCACGCCAGACCCAAAACGCCTTATCCCCGGTGCCACCGGCGATTGGGAGATCGTTATTGGGATGGAGGTACACGCCCAAGTCACGTCTGAATCCAAACTGTTTTCGGGCGCCTCCACCCAATTCGGTAGCGAGGCAAACGACAATGTTTCGCTGGTGGATGCGGCCATGCCCGGCATGCTGCCCGTCATCAATGAAGAGTGTGTACGGCAGGCGGTGCGCACCGGCCTTGGCCTCCAGGCAAAGATCCACAATCGCTCGGTGTTTGATCGAAAGAACTATTTTTACCCTGATTTGCCTCAAGGCTATCAAATCAGTCAGTTTAAAGACCCCATTGTGGGCGAGGGTGTTGTGCGGGTCATGGTTGGTCCCGACAAAAAAGGTCAGTTCGAAGAGGTCGAGATTGGCGTTGAGCGCCTGCACCTTGAGCAGGATGCGGGCAAGTCGATGCATGATCAGCACCCAACCATGAGTTTTGTCGATCTCAACCGCTCCGGCGTCGCGCTTATGGAGATTGTCTCCAAGCCAGACATTCGTTCGGCAGATGAAGCAAAGGCCTATCTGACGAAACTTCGCACCATTCTGCGCTATTTGGGCACGTGCGACGGCAATATGGACCAAGGTTCCATGCGGGCAGATGTGAATGTGTCTGTGCGCAAACCTGGCGGCGAGTTTGGCACGCGCTGCGAGATCAAGAACGTGAACTCGATCCGCTTCGTGGGCCAGTGCATTGAGGCCGAAGCGCGGCGCCAGATTGCGATCATCGAGGATGGCGGCACCATCGATCAAGAAACGCGCCTCTATGATCCTGTTAAGGGCGAGACACGTTCCATGCGCTCCAAAGAAGAGGCGCATGACTATCGCTATTTCCCCGATCCTGATCTGCTCCCACTTGAGTTTGACGACGCCTTTGTGGAGGCGCTGGCCGCCGATTTGCCGGAACTGCCCGACGCAAAACGCGATCGGCTGATTGCGGCCGGCCTCAGCGAGTACGACGCATCCATTCTGGTGTCGGAAAAGGCAATTGCTGACTATTACGAAGGCGTCGCGCAAGGCCGCAAGGCCAAATCAGCCGCCAATTGGGTGATCAATGATCTGCTTGGTGCCATCAACAAAGACGGCAAGAGCATTGAGGAAAGCCCCGTATCGCCCGCTCAGCTTGGCAGCATCGTGGACCTGATCGAGAAAGGTGACATTTCCGGTAAGATAGCCAAGGACCTGTTTGAGATCGTCTATAATGAGGGCGGCGACCCCGCGAAAATTGTCGAAGAGCGCGGCATGAAACAGGTCACCGACACCGGCGCTATTGAGGCAGCCGTGGACGAAGTGATCGCTGCCAACCCAGATAAAGTGGAGCAGGTGAAAGAGAAGCCATCCATGCTGGGCTGGTTCGTTGGACAGGTGATGAAAGCATCCGGCGGCAAGGCCAACCCGAAGGCTGTAAACGATCTTCTCAAATCCAAGCTTGGTATTGAGTGATGTTCTTCATACGTAGCGTCACGGAAGCCGACCTGCCGCGGGTGCAGGCCCTGCTGAAAGACAGCTGGATGCGAACATATGCACCCCATGAAGGGGAAGCCGCTGTCAAACGTATATCGGACGACATCCACGCCATAAGGGTGCTGAAAGAGCAGATGGAGCGACCTCACAGCGAGTTCATTCTTGCAGACGATGGTACCGATATCGGTGGCACCGGCTATGCGTATATGCGTGGCGAGGACGAGGCGTACGTGCAGGGGCTGCACGTCACGCACGCTGTTCACGGGCAGGGTGTTGGCAGCGATCTTCTTTCAGAGCTGGAAACGTCTTTCCCAGCGGCCAGACGTGTGACCCTAAACCTACATCCCAAAAATGAGACGGCAGCTTCGTTTTACACCAAGCGCGGTTACGTGGAGATCGCGCCTGAGGTGGTCGTGCACGAGTGCCATGAAATGCCGAACCGGACATTTACCAAGAAGCTGGACGGATGGGAGCTCTAGCGGCAGACAAAGATGCAGGCGCCGGAGAAGCGCCGCCCTCAATCCTGCGGTCAGCACCGTCCAATGTTGAGTTCAAGAAGCTGCGCAAGCGTTTGCTACGCCAAACTCAGCAGGCATTAACCGACTTCGCAATGGTGGAGCCGCCGAAAGGTGTGATATGTCAAAAATGGCTTGTCTGCCTGTCTGGCGGAAAAGATTCCTACGCAATGCTCGCAAATCTCATAGAGTTGCAGTGGCGCGGTGAGCTGCCAGTGGAAATTGTGGCGTGCAATCTCGACCAAGCGCAGCCAGGCTTTCCAGCGCATATTCTGCCAGACTGGCTCGACGGTCACGGCATCGTCCACCGAATCGAACGTGTCGATACCTATTCGGTGGTGATGGACAAAGTGCCGGAGGGCAAAACCTATTGTGCCCTGTGCTCGCGCCTGCGCCGAGGCAACCTTTATCGCATGGCGCGTGAGGAAGGGTGTTCGGCGGTGGTGCTTGGCCATCACCGAGACGACATTCTCGAAACCTTCTTCATGAACCTGTTTCACGGTGGCCGGGTCGCTGCCATGCCGCCAAAGCTGCTCAATGATGAGGGCGATTTGCTGGTGCTGCGGCCGCTGGCCTATTGCGCGGAAGAGGACATTGCAAAATATGCGGCGGCAATGCACTTCCCAATCATTCCTTGCGATCTGTGCGGCAGCCAGGATGGGCTGCAGCGTAATGTTACCAAGCAGATGCTGGCCGATCTGGATTCAAAATATCCGGGGCGCAAAGACACCATGATTCGCGCCATGGCCAATGTGCGGCCCAGCCATATGCTGGATCGCAAGCTGTTCGATTTTATGGGTTTGGAGCGCGAAGCCGCACGTCCCGACGGTGGCGCAACAGACTAGGCGTTGCCATCTTCCTCGCGCAGGGGGCCAAGCACCTGCTCGAAATATTCGTTGAGGGGCAGCACGATTTGCGCGAACTGCACGATCATCTCCACCAAATTGGCGTCGAAAATAACCTCGTCTGCCAATTGCCTCTCAACCACAAAGCTGCGGTGATGCAGAAGTCGTTTCACGTCCTCATCTTCTACATGCTTGAAGCCCGGTGCCGGCCGCTTGAGGTTTCTATCGGTGCCAAACACAAGGCCATGCCCGGCCAGATCGGCCTCAAGCTTTAGAAACCGCTTTGGCTCAGCAACGATGGCCTCCCGCACCGCTTTGATTTGCTTCCCATCAGGCATCCACAGGCCGGATGCGAAGAGGCAATTGCCCGGCGTGAAATGAAAATAGACGCCGCCGGAGTCTTTTTTTGTGCCTGTGCGGG
>JBCBZX010000373.1:0-2846 GCA_039815105.1 Pseudomonadota bacterium | reverse complement strand
GGTTGCGAGGCCAACACCGCCTTCGCGGTTCGGCACCTTGGGGTCATCGTTATCCGCCATCTGGACCGGCAGCAAAGCGACATTCAGCTCGGCGTCCGTTTTGCAGAAATGTTGGTCAGTGTTCGTTTTGGGCATTTTCGCTCGGGTTTACGCTGGTTCCGAATAGACAATGTAAGTCCTTTTGCTCCGCTTGTAAGGGGGCAAACGGGCACGGCGCGTCAACTTATCCAACCAAGACCCAAGACGGGCATTGTGAGGCGATGTTTAGCCGCCATCCCACAGCGTCAATCCAGGTATTTCGACACTGCGCGCCTCCAGTTGCCGAAACATTTCGTGATGAACCTCTTCGAAAAGCACGCAATGCCGAGCGGTTTGTCAACGGTTCGGTAACCGCGTTTTGGCACACTGGGCAAATGTTGCCGGTGTGTTGCGCCGGCTCAAACCGATTTGTTTTGCGTACCGGCCCAGTGCCGGATTGAGGTTTACCAGTGCGTATTCAACGTTCCGTTGTCCGGACGACCGTCCGCCGTTTTGTCATCACCGCCTTTGCAGCTCTCGCCGTTGGCTTGACACAGGTGGCGGCAGCTTCAGCCAATTCCAAGTATGCTGGCATTGTCATGGATGCCCGGACTGGCAAAACACTCTACTCCTATAGAGCGGACAGCCTTCGCTATCCAGCATCGCTTACCAAGATGATGACACTGTACATGGTGTTCGATGCGCTTGAGCGCGGCCAAATTACCAAGAAGACCCGCATCCGCATTTCCAAATATGCAAACGGCAAGCCACCATCCCGGATCGCCATCTCCACAGGCAAAACGCTTTCTGTGGACAGCGCAATCCGCGCCTTGGTCACAAAGAGTGCTAACAATGTGGCGGCAGCGGTGGCGGAACATATCGGTGGCACCGAGGGCAATTTCGCCCGCATGATGACCCGCAAAGCGCGCGCGCTGGGCATGTCCAAGACTACCTTCCGCAATGCGTCGGGCCTGACCTCCAAAGGTCAGCTCACCACCGCGCGCGACATGGCGAAACTGGGTTTGGCCCTGCGCGAGCACTTTCCGCGCGAGTACAAATACTTCTCCACGCGCTCATTCAAGTATGGCAAAGCGACCTATGCCAACCACAACCGGCTTTTGGGCCGTGTACGGGGGGTCGATGGTATCAAGACAGGCTACACACGGGCCTCGGGCTTTAACCTGGTCTCATCGGTCAGCACGGGCGGCCGCAAAATCGTCGCCGTTGTCATGGGTGGTCGCACCGGCGCTTCCCGCAACGCCCAAATGCAAAAACTCATTTCTCAATATCTTCGCAAAGCTTCCAAACGTGGCGGCAAGCAGCTCATCGCTTCAAAAAGCAGGGTCCGCTCCAATGGTGGATTCAACGTGGCGGGTGTGAGCACCCGCGTGGCTTTGCCCAAGCGAGCCCCGCTGCCCAACATGCGAGCCAACACGCAAGTTGCGCTCGCCAGTGTCGCTGCGCCGGTTGCGGCGCCTGAGCCGGACAATCAGGCCCGTATCTCGCAAGCTCTCATTGCAACAGCACCCGTGCCACGTGCCCGTCCGACGAACGGCGTGTTCAACAGCCGGGAAGAACTGGCTGCCTACATGGCGGAGGCTTCCCGCAAAAATGAGGTGCCTTCCACACCGATTGTCGCAGCCCTGACGCCGCCAACCGCCCAGCCCACCAGCGCAGCAGCCTATGCCGCGCCGCCAAAGCCAAGCGCAGCTGAAATAGCAACGGCATCCATCACCGCTCCTCCAAAAGGTTGGCACATCCAGATTGGCGCTGTTCCAACAGTTGGTTCTGCCCAGAATTTGCACGCCAAGGCCAAGAAGGCAGGATCGAAAGTGCTCAGCCGGGCGTCCAAATGGACTCAACAGATCGATAAGAACGGCACGAATTTGTACCGGGTGCGTTTCACAGGCTTTGAAAGCAAAAGCGCGGCGCGCAATGCCTGCAAATATCTAAAAGCCCGCAAATTTGCCTGCTTGGCCATCAAGCAGAGCTAACGAGACTTTCCACCGCCTCAATCAAAGGCGGTGGCCAACTGACAGTATGTCGATGTGTATGGAGTTCGACCGATGACGCAGAAGCTAGATTTACAAGTGGAAACTGGTGCCAATGCAAATCCCACCGCGCACGCCCAGGGTTCCAACGGCCCCTTCGCTCGGCTCGTAGATTTTGCGCGATATCGCCAGGGTCCTGACGATGCTCACAGCCATCCCCTTGTGGCAGCGTCCAGAGCACTCGGTGACACGCCTAGAACGCGTGCCCGCACGGCCAATCTGGTTTCGCTGTTGATGACACATGCAAGCCGTGCGCGGCGTCGGTCGCAAACGCGCGTAGACATTCGCATGTGCGTGATGACGCCAGACGGCGCTCCGGCTGTAAAGCTTCGGCTTCGTTAAATTGACTGCACGCTGACCTAGGGGGTCGTTACAACCCTCAGGTCTGCAGGGCGGCATCCTGAAGCGCCCTGCCCGCCTCCACCACATCGTCAAATGCGCTGGTAATGGCCGGCGCATTTTGCGTTTGGGGGCGCTGCGGGCGGGGCAAATCCAAACGCCGCACAAGTGAACGAACTTCACGGCGCGCCGCCAAATGAGACATTGTGGGGGGCGTGCCGAGCGTCTCAAGCGAAAACTCGTCCATAGCGGTCAATCCCATTGGAAAGAACTCGCGAAAAATATTGCGCTCGCCAATGCCTTGCGCCAAACGAAAATCCAACTCGTCAGCAAGAAACTCCAACCCCGCCAGAACGTTGGCGTGATTGTGCGAGTTGATTTGCGCCACCGTTCGTCGATGTCATGCTGGTGCTGCTCATCATCTTCATGGTGACCGCT
>JBCBZX010000409.1:0-2347 GCA_039815105.1 Pseudomonadota bacterium | reverse complement strand
CTAAAATAAGCTGCTTGGCTGGGCCCCGTGTCGCTGCAGGTTCGGTTTGAAACGAGCGAATTGCTTGGAAGATTGTTTTCTTCATACTGGCAAGCCACTGGTCAGGATTGCGCTCGGTGTGGATGACTTTTGCTGTAGGGTGGCTGTCAACGAGCTCCGACCAAAAATAGACCGAAGGCCAGTCGCAGCTGGCACAGTAGCCGCTCAATGCAGGGTTCCAACAGACCGGCGCGCCCTTAAGCCAGCTGGCAAAAACCTCTGCTTGGTGCGGGTTGTCGCGAACCTCTTCCATGTGATGGCATTGATCGTAGCCAAGCATTTCCAGAGCGCGCTTCAGCGATGTGGTCCCAGTCCGCCCAAACCCGGTGCCAATAACCTCTAAACTCATGTCGACAGGGACCTCTAAGTCCAAAGGGGGATCGCTGCTTCCGCGACGACATCTGTGTAAGCAACGGGTGACGTTAGAAGGCCGAGATCGCTGCAGAACTGGTTCATCCCAGCGACGAAATTCTCTGAAATGCCAGTGGAATAGGCCGGGAGGTCGCGTTCGATCAGGGGCACGATGAGTGCGGCTTGTTCGGCGGGGAAGCGTTTGTTGGCGACGTCTTGGGCGCGCTTTGGATCTTCCTTTAGGGCTGCATGTGTCTTGTTCATGGCCCTGACGGTTGCTTCGGCTAAACCTGGATTGTCTGCCAAGACTGCATCGCTGGTTGCAATGCTCGCCATGGTGAAATTGAAGGCTTCAGCGGGGCCTTCGCGGCGGCGCACGTCAACGATGATATCGCCGACGCCGGAATTCAAAGCCACCTGAGTGCCAACACCGTTGGCCCAAAAGCCGTCGATCTTACCTGCCTGCAGAGCGTCAGCTGCCATAAGCCCAAAATTGACCGACGGTTGACCACCGGCCGCGCCAGGCACTGGCATGATCGTGATGTCATCGCGTTCCAAGTCATAGCCCGCAGCGATGAGCATCCGGCGCAAACCCATTTCAACCCAAGGTGCCGCGCCAATCTTTTTGCCTTTCACGCAATCGAGATCAAGGCGGCGCGGGTTATGCGCTTTGTCCATCACCAAATACCAGTACATGCCCTGGCCTTGCGCGCAGACAAGTTTAACCCCATCCCAATTGGGAAAAGCTGCTAGGGCAGAATGAGCCGAGCCGGCGACGAAAGCGACGCTGCCATCTCGCAGCGCCTCGTATGATTTATTGACCGGGAACAGCAACTCGAGCTCCACATCCAGGCCTTCTTCTTTGAAAAAGCCCAGATCAATGGCGGCGATTGCCGGGAAATAGGAATTGGAAATTAGGTCTGGTACGACGAGCTTGAACATCGGTTACGCGTCATCCCCTGTGTAGGGGTTCGCTTCGTCGTAGTAATGCATCTCCAGGAGCAACGCGCCGGTTTCGGACTTGAATGGCCCGTGCCAAACGCCAGGCGGACGGCATGCGTATGTGGGCGAAGAAAAGCGCTCGCCGCCTTCACCATTCTCGTCATTGCCAACGATCAGCTCGCCTGAGACGACATACACCTCTTCCCAATGATCATGCACAAAGGGCTTGGTTGTGAATTGGCCTGGCTCGAACTTGAGCAAGCGGGTGCGGCTGCCTGTTTTCTTTTCCTCATCAATGTCGCTGGCGAGGATCTTTTCATACACTTTGACATGCGGTGGATAGCCTGGAGGGGCTTGCCAGCCTTGGTCATCATCGATCTTCAAAAACTCGATATGGGGCTTGTTGAAGGGCATGAGGGAACTCCTGTGGTGTTTTGGTGTGGGGCGCCGTTTAGCGTGCGCTAAAATCGGCCGGTCAGATTGCTTTGGAGCGAGGCGATATGGGCAGCCATGGCGCGCTCAGCGCTTTCCGGGTCGCCAGCTTCAATGGCAGCGAATATCGCTTCATGTTCGGCCTGCACGCGAGGCATATGCTCTGCCGAGTTAAGCGATACAAACCAATAGCGTTGGGCTCTATCGTGCAGGGTCTCAAGCAGGCCGGCTAGGACATCATTCCCACTTGCTTGCGACAAGGCGGTGTGGAACGCTTTATCTGCCTCGAGAAATCCCTCAACACTACCAGCTTTCAAGAAGGCAGCAGCAGTGGATAACACCTCCCGCATTCGCGCGAGGTCCGCTTGGTCGCCATGTATTGCTGCCCGCCGTGCGGCATGACATTCATTGATCGTTCTGCAGTCAATGATGTGCTCAAGCTCATCATAGCTTAATGGCTTCACGAAGATGCCTTTGCGCGGCATGATCACGATCAAATCTTCTAGTGCCAAGCGATGCATGGCCTGGTTGATTGGTGTGCGGCCTATATTCAGTTCTGTTGCGATATCGGCTTCGTTGATAT
>JBCBZX010000168.1:0-6610 GCA_039815105.1 Pseudomonadota bacterium | reverse complement strand
TGCCACTGCCAACTATCGGGCGTCATGTTCTTCAGCGAGGCGGCAATGCCGCCCTGGGCTGCAACAGTGTGTGAACGGGTGGGGAAAACCTTGGTGATACAGGCAGTCCTAAGTCCCTGTTCAGCCATGCCGAGTGTTGCGCGAAGGCCAGCGCCACCGGCGCCCACCACGACACAGTCAAACTCATGATCGATGATTTCATAGTCATCACGCGTGCGACCCGCGCCATTCGGTCCGTTGGTCTTTGACATCGACTAGGCTCCAAAACTCAATTTCAGCACGGCAAACAGGCTTGCCAGTCCCACCACCACACAAAAGAAGGTGTTCAGCATGAGTAAAGCCACCTTCATTCCCTCGCCATGCACATAGTCTTCAATGATCACCTGCATTCCCAACTTCATGTGGATGAACGCGGAGACAATCACCAGCGCCATGATGACGCCCGTGACAGGATGGCTCAGTGTCGCCAGGGCTTCAGCGTAAGTGCTGCCGGCCAGCGAAATCACGATCCACACAAAGGCCAGCAGCAGAGGTACATTGGCAAGCGCCGTCATACGCTGGCGCCAGAAATGTTCTGTGCCGTCCTTCGCCGCACCCAGCCCGCGAACCTGTTTAAGCGATGTACGCATGTTGTGACCTCCAATTACCAGGCAAGGAAGCCGATGACCCAGACAAGGATCGTCAGCGTTATGGAACCTGCAAGGGTGGCCCAAGCCATTTTGGTGGATGTGTCCTTATCCATCAAATGCCCGAAATCCCACGCGAAATGGCGGATGCCACCCAGCATGTGCTGCATCAATGCCCAAGTGTAGCCAAATAGGATAATCAGGCCGAGGGGTGAGCCGAAAAACCAGGCTGCGGTCTCCTAAGCGTCGGGTCCGGCGGCCAGCGCCATGAGGTACCAAGCCACAAGGATGGTTCCCAAATAGAGCGCGGCGCCGGTGATGCGGTGCAAAATCGACATGACCATCGTGGGGATGGGTTTGTAGATGAATAGGTGCGGTGAAAGCGGTCGCTCGTCGACCATTGGCCGATGTGATTTCGCGTTGGACATGCAATCCGTTCCTGAGACGCCCGACGGCGACGATTATAGGCTTATGCAGCACGAAGTCAGTTGATGATCTTCGCTGCGCCCGCATGATTGTGACACTGCGCCTTTCTAGAACGTTTACAAGCTGGACC
Organism: Pseudomonadota bacterium; assembly: GCA_039815105.1. Lineage (GTDB taxonomy): Bacteria > Pseudomonadota > Alphaproteobacteria > Rhizobiales > Rhizobiaceae > JBCBXA01. The sequence continues at coordinate 5,428 of JBCBZX010000168.1, read as the reverse complement.
CAAGGTCCAAGCCGCCGCCTATTATCATCCTTCAGGCTAAGACGGCGCCGCGCCAGAACGTTTTTGGGCGCTAATTGCTAGCCGTCGCGACGATAAAGCGCGCTGAACCATCCGGCGCGCCCATTGATTCGCCAAGGCGCCGCAGCACCGTTTCCTCACGGCGGGCTATGATCACAAGCTCTGTCCATTTGCGACGGGCCGCCTCGTCAGCAACAAGGTCCACCATGGCCTGGTCAAGCCCTTGGCCGTCAAAGTCGGGAACCACATATAGATGGTGAATTGCGCCGGCATTCAGACCAGCGACAGGGTCTGGAAATTCCGTATAGATGGCAAAACCAGCCAATCGGTCCTGAACGAATGCACCCAGAACAAAATGGCCGCCCTGACTCAGCAAGGTTTCTGCGTAATAAAGGTCGGTTGCAGCCCTGGGACCACGACGAACGCTTTGTGCATAGTCAGAAATCAGCGGCGCAAGCGCCGGCGCATCGGCTGCTGCAAGCAAGCGTATGCCAAGAGGTGTGTCGGCGTCTGAGGATGATCTGCCATCTTGAGACATGGTCACTTGATTTCCTGTCGTCTTCGCAAGGACGTCGTCCGGCGATCAGTCGGAAGCGGAGGGCCGGAGTAAAGTCCGGCTACGATACAAAGCCTACCCAGTTCGAGGCGATCCGCAAGTCGTTGGGCCCAGCTGGGCACTAGCGTTTGCGGAACTCCCACAAGACATGGCTTTGATAACCATTTTGCGGTGGCACTTCGAGCACCAAAGACCCATCGGCGCGGCCTGTCATACATCCAACTTCAGCGTCTCTGTCATCCTTATCCCATGCCTTGGGGTCATCGCCACCGGCATGGAACATGCCTTGATAGACCAAATGTCCTGCCGGGTTCTGCGCGTCCTCATTGGTTGTTACGCGGTGCAGATATCCTGTAAATAGTTGAGAACCCGACGTTTTTCGAACCTGAAACAGGCCCTCCCCATCATCTTCAATGCGGCATCGGAAATAGGGATAAGAGTATCCCGCATCTTCGTCCAGCTGGATCTTGCGGCACTGATAATTGCCAGAGACCGTTCCACGAAGGCGGTCACTGGCGTCGAATGCAATGGGCAGGCGACGCTGTGAAAGATTGTCAAATGCCGCTGCCACCACACGGTCGGGCTGCCGCCGGGCGGTGGTCTCAAAAGGAAGTGCCGCAGTTTCGAAATTAGCCAACAAAGCGTGCTGGTTGGCCGACATCCAATCAACCTTGTCGATTGTGCACAACGCGGACGCGTGACCATGGTCAACAGCCATTATAATGGCCGGCACAGCCAGCAGCCCAGCGATTGCAGCGGACTTCACACAGCCGAAGTTTCGGTCAAACCCATTCATCCCACCAACCTGCGCCTGAACATGGTACCTCTATCCAAACATGACGTTGGGTCATTTTGAGCAGAAGAACCGGAACCGTTCAAGTGACTTCCGCGTCAGCCCAGGTCTCGCACATCCACAAAACGTCCTGCGACGGCAGCTGCAGCAGCCATGGCTGGCGACACGAGGTGTGTACGGCCTTTGAAACCCTGACGCCCCTCAAAATTGCGGTTGGACGTGGAAGCGCAGCGTTCTTCAGGCCGGAGGCGATCATCATTCATCGCCAAACACATGGAACAGCCGGGCTCACGCCAGTCGAAGCCTGCTTCACGAAACACGGCGTCAAGACCCTCCGCTTCGGCTTGTTCTTTGACAAGCCCCGACCCCGGCACAACCATTGCAGATACACCTTCAGCAACCTTTTTACCCTTCAGCACGCTGGCAGCGGCGCGGAGGTCTTCGATGCGGCCATTTGTGCAGGACCCCAGGAACACACGGTCGATGGCAATATCCTTGATCGGCGTACCGGGCTTGAGACCCATATAGTCCAACGCGCGCCATTTGGAACTGCGCTTTGTTTCATCCTCCAAATCATCGGGGTTTGGAACCGCACCATTGATGGAAATAACATCCTCAGGCGAGGACCCCCAAGAGACGATGGGGGGCAGATTGGCACCGTCTAAAGTGATGGACTTGTCGAAGTGCGCACCTTCATCGGTGTGCAGCGTTTTCCAGTAGGCCAGCGCCATATCCCATGCTTTGCCTTGGGGTGCCCTTGGACGGCCCTCAATATAATCAAACGTCTTCTGATCCGGAGCGATCAACCCCGCGCGGGCGCCACCTTCAATGGTCATGTTACAAACGGTCATTCGACCTTCCATTGAAAGCGCCTGAATTACATCGCCACAAAACTCAATGACATGGCCGGTACCGCCAGCGGTGCCAATTTCTCCAATGATGGCCAGAATGACGTCTTTGGCAGTAACGCCTGCGGGAAGGGTGCCCGTCACTTCGACGCGCATATTTTTGGCTTTCTTCTGGATGAGCGTCTGTGTGGCCAACACATGCTCCACCTCAGATGTGCCGATGCCGTGGGCCAAAGCGCCAAACGCACCGTGTGTAGATGTGTGACTGTCGCCACAAACAATGGTCATGCCGGGAAGTGTAAAGCCTTGCTCCGGCCCCACAATATGGACGATGCCCTGGCGGCGATCGGTCTCGGAATAATATTCAACACCGAAATCAGCGGCATTTTTCGCCAACGCCTCCACTTGAATCCGGCTCTCCTCGTTCTTGATGCCGAGGTGGCGGTCGGCAGAAGTCGGGACATTATGGTCCACAACGGCGAGTGTTTTCTCGGGTTGGTGAACCTTGCGGCCGCTCATGCGCAGACCCTCAAAAGCCTGGGGGCTCGTGACCTCATGAACCAGATGACGGTCTATATACAGAAGCGAGGTGCCGTCCGCTTCGGTATGGACCATATGATCGTCCCAGATCTTGTCGTACAGCGTGCGGGGTGTGTTGGGCATGTCTGGCCTTTGTCTCAGATCCGAGATCTGCAATCGTGCTTTTGGAGTTTGCGCTGATATGCACAAGGAGTCCGGCGCCCGTCAAGACGCTCAACATGAGGGGTCAACTTCGTATTCAACGGACGCCGCATTGCTGATGGTCGTGAGAGAATATTGGTCGGATGCGCGCGGAATTAGCTGTCGGTCTGCAACATGCGCAAAACGCCATCGAGTTGCTCGAGGGTTTTATAGCGGATTTCCAGAGTCCCACTGCCATTAGGTTTGGCATCGATCTTGGTCACAAGGCCGAGCCGGGACTCGAGCAACCGCTCCAAAGCACGCACGTCTGCGTCCTTCGTTTCCGGCGCTACAGCTTTGGCCACGCCGATAGAGGATGCATCGCCATCGCTTTGGGCCAATTTCTCCGCTTGGCGGACTGACAAGCCCTGGGCGACGATTTTTTGAGCCAGCGATACCGGATTGCTTGCAGTGACCAATGTCCGGGCATGACCGGCGCTGAGGCTGCCATTGGCGACCATCTCCAAAACATCGGCGGGCAGCTTCAACAGCCGAAGCGTGTTGGCGACATGGCTGCGACTTTTACCGATCACCTGGCCCAGATCATTCTGGGTGTAATCATGGTCAGTCATCAGGCGGTGGTAGCCCAGCGCTTCCTCGACGGCATTCAAATCAGCGCGCTGGACGTTCTCGACGATCGCCAGCTCGAGGGAAGCCGTATCACTGGCTTCTCGCACGATCACTGGCACATCGTGCAGGCCTGCGCGTTGTGATGCCCGCCATCTTCGCTCGCCGGCAATGATCTCAAAACGCCCAGCGGCTCCGCCGGGGTCCTTACGAACCATTAGGGGCTGCATGACACCATGCTCCCGAATAGAGTTGGCCAGATCGTTGAGATCATCTTCCGCGAATTCGCGCCGGGGATTGTTCGGGTTTGGTCCCAACCGATCAACTGGAATTCTAAGGGGTGCCCCCGCAGGCGCAGCTGTCACAGCTTCATCAGCTTTAGCAACAGATGGCGCAACGCTGTCGAGGTCACCAATGAGCGCGGCAAGCCCCTTGCCCAGGCGTTTGCGGGCGGGTGGTGAATTGGTGTTTTCGTCGCTCATTACGATCCTTACGAAACGGCCATCGGCTACAGCCGCCATCTAAACAAATTATGCAGCCTTGATGAGCCGCTCACGCGCCAATAATTCAGACGCCAGATTCAGGTAAGCACGGCTACCGGCACAGTGAAAATCATATATCAGGGCCGGCTTTCCATGGGACGGCGCCTCCGACACACGCACATTGCGCGGAATAACTGTCTGGTAGACCTTGTCCCCCATATGCTCACGCACATCGTCGACAACTTGCGCCGATAGATTGTTGCGCCCGTCATACATGGTCAAAACAATGCCATGTATATCAAGGTCGGGATTCACGGTTGACCGAACTTCTTCCACGGTGTGCAAAAGCTGGCTTAAGCCCTCCAGCGCGAAAAATTCACACTGGAGCGGCACCAAAACGGAATCTGCAGCCGCCATGGCATTGATTGTGAGAAGGTTCAGCGATGGCGGGCAGTCGATCAACACATAGGTGAAGCCAGCTCCAGAGCTAATTGCCTCCCGAAGTGCATTTCGCAGCTTATAGGCCCGGTCTGCGTCGCCAGCGATTTCCATTTCCACGCCGAGCAGATCCAAAGTGGATGCAATGAGAGACAGGCCCGGCACAGCAGTTTTCATCTGTGCATCAGCGAGGGGCTGATCGCCCACCAGAACGTCATAGGCGGAATGGGTCCTACTGTCGCGGTCTAAGCCGACGCCCGTGGACGCATTGCCCTGAGGGTCCAGGTCAATCAAAAGCACCGACTCGCCCACTGCGGCAAGCGCAGTGCCGAGGTTTATGGCGGTGGTGGTTTTGCCAACCCCACCCTTTTGATTGGCGACAGTGATAATACGAGGGCTCATCCGGTGAGGTCCGTCTTGCGCTGCAGATTTGAGATTTCCAAAATGCGAGCGTCCGGGCTCGTCATGCTGCAATGTTCTATCAGATCAAATGACCACTCGCCACGGCAGCAATCAACTTCCGAGCGATATTCACGGCCTTTATGAAACAAACATCGAAGGCTTGGGTTGCGGGAAGCCCAGGGCCCGACAAAGGCAAGCAATTGGTCCAGAGAGGCCAAGGCTCGGGCCGTCACAACATCAACCTGTACATCAAAAGCTTCCAATTTCTCGATTCGCTCCGACCGCACTTTCAGTGACTTTGCGATGCCCAGTTTCTGAGAGGTTTGACGAAGAAACGAAGTCTTTTTGCGATTGCTTTCAACCGCAGTAACGCAAGCTGAACCCTCAACTGACTGCCAGACAGCAAGCGGAAGTGCCGGAAAGCCGCCACCAGAACCCAGGTCAATAATATTGCTTTCGGCAGACAGATAATTGGTCAGCTGAAGGCTATCGATAATGTGACGATTCCATAGATCGTTCAATGTGGAGGGCGCGACAATGTTGGTTGTCCGTTGCCATGTGTGGACTTCGGTTTCTAGGCGTCGACTTATTCCCCACTGAATCG
>JBCBZX010000275.1:0-4140 GCA_039815105.1 Pseudomonadota bacterium | reverse complement strand
TGCGGCGCGCAAATTGAGCGCATTTCAAGCTGACAGTATGACCACGTTCCCAACCCACGCGAAAATGGCTCGGCTTATTGCCCTGGACGCTGATGATCTAACGGTCATCTCCGCCCATGTGCAGGACGCCGTGACGCAAGCCGCCAGATTTGAGTATGACCCCAAATCCAAGACCTTTGCATTTGACGTGAACCGATTTGTCTGGGAGCAAGCCAGACCAAAAGGCTGGTGGCCGTTCGCAAGAAGTCCGTCAGATGAGCGACGCAATGCGGTGCTGCATTTCGCACGGGTGTTGAGCGTAGAAACCCAGGGGCTGGCACCAGGTTCGACGGACACCCTTGCACTGCTTTCTGTGAACTTCATGCCTGGCGAAGATCCATCCGGTACCGTGGAACTCACATTCGCCGGTGAAGCAGCGGTCCGCCTGAGAGTGGAATGTATCGAAGCGATGCTCACAGACCTGGGCGGCGCGTGGGCCGCAGTTGCGCGTCCGTCGCACGGCCTGTAACACCGGCCTGACTGCGCCGCTTACACGCCGCCGACCCGCCTGGAGCCCGAGACTTTGCCTGCACGCCTCACCATTTCAGACACAGATTTCGAACAGCGCTTCAGCGCGCTACTGGCCGGCAAGCGCGAGGTCTCTGAGGATGTGTCGAAGATCGTGTCGGGCATCATTGCCGATGTGCAGGCGCGCGGCGACGAAGCCGTGCTCGAATTGACCAACAAGCTTGACCGAACCAACTACACCGCAGCAGATCTTCGCGTGGGCGCGGACGAAATTGCGGCCGCCTATGATGGGGTGGATAGGGAAACGGTCGAGGCTTTGCGTTTTGCCCATGCGCGCATCACCAAGCATCATCAGCGCCAATTGCCGAAGGATGACCGCTACACCGATGAATTGGGTGTGGAGCTGGGCAGCCGGTGGACGGCGATTGATGCCGTGGGGCTGTACGTGCCAGGCGGGACTGCCGCCTACCCGTCTTCCGTATTGATGAATGCCGTGCCGGCGCAAGTTGCCGGCGTACCGCGCATTGCCATGGTAACCCCCATGCCCGATGGGGTTGCAAACCCACAGGTGCTCGTGGCGGCGGATATTGCTGGTGTCACGGAGATTCACCGCATCGGCGGCGCGCAGGCGGTGGCGGCGCTTGCCTACGGCACCGCAAGCATCGACCCCATTGCCAAAATTGTCGGTCCAGGAAATGCCTTCGTGGCCGCAGCCAAACGAGCGGTCTTTGGGCAGATTGGCATCGACATGATCGCAGGCCCATCGGAAGTTCTTGTGATCGCAGACGGCGCAAATGACCCAGCATGGATTGCGGCGGATTTGCTAGCCCAAGCCGAGCACGACACGGCGGCTCAATCCATATTGATCACCGATGATGTAAGCTTTGCAGACGCGGTGGCGGGAGCGGTTGAAAGCCAGCTTCAGACGCTTCCAAGGGGCGACGTGGCCGCAGCAAGCTGGCGGGATTTCGGCGCTATCATCACAGTTTCGAATTTGATGGCAGACGCACCTGCCCTCGCAAACCGGATCGCGGCAGAACATTTGGAGCTTGCTGTGGATGAGCCTGATGCCTTGTTTGCCCTCATTCGCAATGCTGGCGCGGTGTTCATGGGTCGGCACACGCCGGAAGCCATCGGCGATTATGTTGGGGGCTCCAACCATGTGCTGCCGACGGCCCGCTCAGCTCGTTTCTCGTCTGGCCTTGGTGTGCTGGACTTTATGAAGCGCACATCGATCTTGCATTGTGGGCCTGATCAGCTTCGCGCATTGGGGCCTGCAGCCATCACCCTGTCAGATGCCGAGGGCCTGGGCGCCCACGGACGGTCAGTTTCCATAAGGTTGAACCTTTAGAATGTCGGACCCGACCAGCCGCTTGGTGGACATCACGCTGGATCCGGCTTCCTTTGGCCGGGCAACACCCGATGTCGAGCACGAACGCGCAGTCGCCATATATGATCTGCTTGAACTCAATGAGTTTCATCCCGTCGGTCGCGCACCCGGCGATTGTGCGCTGTCGCTTTCCGTCTTCGAGCAAAAACTGGTCTTCGACATTGAAATAAAGCCGTCCGGCGAACGGGTGACCCATATTCTGTCACTCACGCCGTTCCGGGCGGCCATTCGTGACTATCATATGATCTGCGAGAGCTATTACGACGCTATCCGTACCGCATCCACCAATCGGATCGAGAGTATAGATATGGCCCGGCGCGGCGTGCACAATGAGGCCTCCGAGCTGTTGCAGGAGCGGCTGGCCGGCAAAATACAGATCGATCACGACACTGCGCGGCGGCTGTTCACCCTCATATCGGCCCTCGGGGCCACGGGGGGTTGATGGTCGGTATTCGCTCTATCCTGTTTGTCTGTTCTCTCAACCAGGTGCGCTCGCCCATGGCGGCAACCATTACGCGGGGTCTGTTTGCAAAGCATCTGTTCGTGCGTTCGGCGGGCATACAAAAAGGGTCGGAAGACCCTATGGTCACTCGCGTTCTGTCCGAGTTGGACATGCCGATCATCGCGTCCGAGCCGAAAGACATCACCGAGCTTGCAGACGCGAATTTTGACCTGGTGATCGTGCTGTCGGATGCCGCGCTGCCGCACATTGAGGAATGGGCTGCCGATAAGAGCCTGGAGGTTGAGTATTGGCCAACCGAAGACCCCACACAGGCGACGGGCAATCAGGCACAAAGACTGGACGCCTACAGGGTTGTGAGGGATGGATTGATGCGGCGAATCCAAGACAGATTTGCCGGCACCACAGATCAATAGTGCAACTGTGATTGCAAAGGTTCACATTGGCGGCAGCTTGGGCTAGCTTCCGCGCCAATTCAGGGGTTGTCCTTTCAGGTCAGGCCCTTTTCCAACATAGCACTGCAAAAGCTCTGCTTTCAGGACGTGAGCGCCAATCAAAGGCGCATGAACAAAGAGGCCACATGGCGAAAGAAGAAGTTCTCGAGTTTCCAGGCGTAGTCGTTGAACTGCTGCCCAATGCGACGTTTCGAGTGAAGCTGGAAAATGATCACGAAATCGTGGCTCATACGGCTGGCCGCATGCGTAAGAACCGTATCCGCGTTCTGGCAGGCGACAAGGTACTGGTCGAAATGACACCTTATGATCTGACCAAAGGTCGGATCACATACCGCTACAAGTAAACCGATGGCCGCCGATCCGGACAGGCGTCAGACCCTTGTTTTGGCGTCAGCATCACCGCGGCGGCTGCAATTGTTGCAGCAGGTGGGCATAGAGCCCGATCATCTTGTGCCTGCAGATGTGGATGAAACGCCAGCGAAAGCCGAGGTTCCCAGGTCGCTGGCCAAACGGCTTGCGCGAACGAAGGCGGATGTTGCCAGCCATTTGGTCGCACGCCGGTCGGAGCAGGATGAAGATGACTGGGGCGACACCTACATCGTAGCTGCTGACACTGTGGTGGCTGTGGGCAGGCGCATCTTGCCCAAGACCGAATTGCTGGACGAAGCGGTGTCCTGCCTGTCGCTGCTTTCCGGTCGCAATCACAAGGTTTTCACCTCCGTGTGCGTGGTCACTCCAAAGGGCGTAACGCGGCAAAAGCTGATCGAAACCAAGGTGCGCTTCAAGCGCCTGTCCCGGGAAGAACGCGAGAGCTATCTGGCATCTGGGGAATGGCGGGGCAAAGCGGGCGGCTATGCCATTCAAGGTTTGGCCGGCAGCTTTGTGGTGAAACTTCAGGGCAGCTATTCGTCCGTGGTGGGCCTGCCATTGGCCGACACGGTCAACCTGTTGGTGGGCGACGGATACCGCATGCACCATCGATGGGTGGAGGGTTTGTAGCTTGGCCGGAACCATCGAGAACAAAAAGGTCACCCCACTGCGCAAATCCGTTCCCTGCCCAATATGCCGCAAAAGTTCATCGCGGGCGGACTATCCCTTCTGTTCGCCCAGATGCCGGGATGTGGACCTTAATCGCTGGCTGACAGGCGGCTACAAGATTGAGGCTGTGGAGAGCGAAGTCTCGAGTGACGAGGCAGACCAAAACTAGCCAGCAAAAAATGCGTTGGCGGCTCAATTCGGCTAGACACCCCCAAAGCCGTTTCCTATAAGCCACGAGCCGAGGCGAAAGCCTCGCCCGCCCGGATAGCTCAGTTGGTAGAGCAACGGAT